>JAEYVW010000091.1 GCA_023429365.1 Bacteroidota bacterium | reverse complement strand
CGTGTTGGCGCTTCCCTGAGTTTTGATGGCTCTGTAACTGGTGATGTCTGGAACCATTCCGGCAAAAGCTCCAAAGGCGATCCGCTGAATGAACTCTGGACAAAAGAAAAATATTAATGCCTCTTCGACCAGGGATTTCATTAATCAATATCAAAAGAGTATAGGACAATCAGATGATCACAATTCGGGAAGCCACCAGGGACGATGCAGCATTGATCGCCGACATGAGCCGGGAGACTTTCTATGACACCTTTGCCGCGTCCAATACAAAAGAGAATATCGACAAGTTCCTGAATGAGCAGTTTACTCGTGAATTGCTTATGCAGGAAGTAGGTGCTGAAAGAAATATCTTCTTGCTGGCTTATGACGATCAAACCCCGGTAGGTTATGTGAGACTTCGTGAAAACAATAATCCACCAGGACTAGGTACCGACAGGTCGATTGAGATCGCGAGGATCTACGTCGTAAAAAATTACGTGGGTACGGGCATCGGCAAAATGTTGATGCAGCGCAGTCTCGAAATTGCCCGGGAAAAAAATCACGATACCGTTTGGTTGGGCGTATGGGAACACAATCGACGTGCGATAGATTTTTATACCGCCTGGGGCTTTGAAAAGTTTTCCGAACACGATTTTATCCTGGGAGATGATGTACAAAAAGACTGGCTGATGAAGAAGACGATTTAAAAGGTTATATTCTTCCGAACGGGTTGCTTTCCATCAAACGTTATTTTCTATTTTTTACCGTTGTTTTTCACTTGGTTTTGGCCAGGGTCTAATAGATATTTGTCCCGGTCAACTTGTGCGGCTGGGTCCTGATCAAACAATGCCCGGGTTGACCGTGCTGAACAGCTTACTTGTGTGGGTAGTGAAAGTGGATATGAAGGTGCAAAGCCTTCTTGCTACACGATTGCCCAAAACTAAAAATTTTCCATTGGTAGGTTGGAGGCGGGGGAGGGCTTGGGAGGGCCCACGCAGGGGAAGCAAATTCTGAAGGGAAAGCCAATCTTTTTGAATGGATCGCGATTCACATTTTTGACGATGCCGCCACCAGTAACAGTGAAACCAATATCAATACACTGTATTCTACACCTCCAGCCTGGTGACCCACAACAAACCACCCGTTCTTTCCATGTACCAGCACAATACCCATAGCGATCTCCACCATAAATATTGCCGCTATCCATCTCACCAAAAAACCCAACGCCATACAAATCCCTCCGGCGATCTCAAAAACGGTCAGAAACCAGGCAATACCGGTTCCAACTAAGAATCCCCTGCTATCCAAAAACACACCAAAATCATCGACCGTCCCCGCGAAAATTCTCATTACACCGTGAGCGGCGAGCAACAGGGCTAGTACAACACGAAAAATAGTCATCGCCACAGGTATTGTTATAAATGGAAAGGAATTCATGCTATTTAATTTAATGACCACTATCAAGCGAGGTTTGCACCAGTTCCTTATAACTCCGGCCTATCGGAATTTTCTTCGCATCCACTTCCACTTCCGTTGCGGAAAAAGCATCGATCTTATCCCTCGACACGATAAATGAACGATGAACGCGGAGAAAATTGTTCTTCGCCAACAGTTCTTCAATTTGTCCCAACTGGTATTTCGTCAGTATGGATTTACTTTTTGTAAAAATCCGGATGTATTCCTTGAGGCTTTCTATATAAAGTATTTCATCGAGATAGATACGCACTTTCTTTTTACCAACATTGAAAAACAAAGATGCTCTTTCGCCAGACCCGGCACTTAGTGACATTCCTATGCTGTCTGCCTGTTTTAGTTTATTTACCGCCATCAGGAAACGGTTGAATTCAACAGGCTTAAGCAGGTAATCCACTACATTATGCTCATATCCTTCCAGGGCATATTCGTGGTATGCCGATACAATGATGATATGTGGCGGATGCTGTAGCGTTTTTAAAAAATCCAGCCCTTTCAGGCGTGGCAGGTGCACATCGAGGAAAACCAGGTCGATCTTTTCCTTTTGTAAAAACTCCATCGCGTAAATGGCATCTACACACACGGCTTTTAAGTTCAGGAAAGGAACCTGGCGGATATAGTCCTGCAGCACCTCCGCCGCCAGCGGTTCATCTTCAACGATGATACAGTTATAATTTTGCATGATGATCAAGGTTTATGCTGAGAGTAACTTTGAAAATGTTTTTTGAAACCTCCAGTTCAAGGCTATGCCTGGGATACATTAGTTCCAGTTGCCGGCGAACATTACTCAGACCGATATTTTCGGTGATCGTGTCATTGGCTGTCTCTTCTCTTGAATTTTCGATCGTAAATAAAAGCTGGCCCTGGTGAAGCTGAACATGAATATAAATAAAGGAGTCAAACCTCGCTTCGCCTGCGCCATGTTTAAACGCATTCTCAACAAAAGGAAGCAGTATCAACGGAGCAATCGGCTGTAACTCATTATCCACTTCCTTTGTAAAACTCACTTTTAGTCGCTGATTATAGCGTATTCGCTCCAGCTCGATATAATCATCAAGCACCCTTAGTTCCTCCGCGATCGTTATCCGGTCGTTCCGGGATTCATAAAGCATAAACCGAAGTAGCTTGGAAAGTTTCATCACCACATCCGCGGTTTCATCAGATTTCTTCCTGGCCAGCGCATAAATATTATTAAGCGTGTTGAACAAAAAATGTGGGTTGGTCTGGGTACGCAGGAATTTTAATTCGGATTCCAGTTTCTCCCTGACAAGTCCTCTTGCATCTTCTTTCGCCCTTTGCGATAACCTGTATTGTTTTAAGGCAACTACCAACCCTACCACAAATACAAGATCCAGGAATGTGGAGATAATGCGCTGCAGTTTAAAAAGCATATCATCGGTCACTTGCTCGTGATAGAGATGGGGCAATATGTATTTTACGATCAGGAACCTCTGCAGTACTACGGCCACAGCGAAAGCCAGAATGGCCATAAGGAAGATCAATACAAGTTTTTTAAACCTAGGTGCTTCGATATTGATCAGGTAAATAATAAAATAACAGAGTGGGACCTTTATTGGTAATTGCAAAAGTTCCGCGGCAATACCCATCCACAGCCTTTGAATCACCGAAGTGGTAGAGGCAAAAGAGGAACTGATCCAGGCGAATTCGATATAACCCTCAAACAATACATATGCCAGCCAAAACAGGATATGTAGACCTAACCGCTTTTTATTCATGCCCCTAAAAGTCGGAAAATACCCCGGCAGGTTTACTTAAACATGCCAAAAACCTGTTTATACCCCTGAATGGCAACCTGGCGTATATGAACGAAACGCGACTCATTAAATTTTCGATGCAACCTGATTCTACTATTTACAAAGGGCATAGAGAAATCCAATCTGTGGAATCCGAGTAATCTGTGGCAAATTTCAGTTGGCCCCTGGTAACTTTTTCCTGATATCGCCGATGATATGCTCTGCGTGCACTCTTGAATTTTCGATGAACAGGCGATGTGTATTCATACCCCCGCAGATCACACCAGCGAGGTAGACATTCTTAACATTGGTTTCATAGGTCTCGGGATCATATACCGGCTTTCTAACTTCATCATCCGAAAGCCGGATACCGGTGCGTTGCAGGAATTCGAGGTCAGGCTGGTAACCTGTTAAAGCGATCACCCAATCATTTTCGATCGTCACCAGGCCTTCGGGCGTTTCAATATCCACCTCATGTTCGCGAATCTCTTTTATTCTCGATTTTGTAAATGCCTTTATCGAACCTTCTTTAATGCGGTTGATGATATCAGGCCGGACCCAATATTTTACCCGCTCACCGATATCTTCTTTTCTTATGACCATGGTGACTTCAGCGCCCTTCCGCCATGTTTCAAGGGCTGCATCCACCGCGGAGTTTTGTGCACCTACTACCAGCACTTTCTGGAAAGCATAAAAATGAGGTTCCTTATAATAATGTGTGACTTTTGGAAGATCCTCACCTGGCACATTCAACAGGTAAGGAATATCATAAAACCCGGTGGCGATAATGATACTTCCTGCGGTATACTTCGATTTCGATGTGGTGACAACAAAGCGCTTGGTGTCATCCTTGCTATCGACCTGCTCCACGCTTTCTACTTTTTCAAACAGGTGGATATTGAGTTCATTTGCTATAGCAACGCGCCTGTAATATTCTAACGCCTCCGACCGGGTCGGTTTCGCATTATTCGACACAAATGGGATATTTCCTATCTCCAGCCTTTCTGAAGTTGAAAAAAAGGTCATGTTGACCGGGTAATTATAGAGGGAGTTAACCAGGGGACCCTTTTCAAAGATGATATAATCAATCGCGGCTTTCCGGGCTTCCAGGGCACATGCCAGCCCGATTGGCCCCCCGCCAATGATAATTATGGTATGATGTGGTAGCGACATAAGCAAAAATAGAACAACGATGACTAAACGGGGTAAGAATTGCGAATTACCAACCGTAAATGGGTTGTTATCAATTCTTCAGGTTTTATCCCCTGACTCGCTTAAATTTGCCCGACTTTTTAAAGCATATAATTTACATGGCAAGATCTATCGCATTCCGGGATGCTCTTCGCGAAGCAATGACAGAAGAGATGAGAAGAGATGAACGCGTATTTTTAATGGGAGAGGAAGTGGCTGAATATAATGGCGCTTACAAAGTAAGTCAGGGCATGCTGGCAGAGTTTGGCCCAAAACGTGTGATCGATACGCCCATTTCAGAGCTTGGTTTTACAGCCGTTGGAGTAGGTGCAGCACAAAACGGACTTCGCCCTATCGTTGAATTCATGACCTGGAACTTTGCCGTACTGGCGCTGGACCAGATCCTGAATACAGCTTCAAAAATGCTCGCGATGAGCGGAGGCCAGGTTTCTTGCCCGATAGTGTTTAGGGGTGGCAACGGTTCTGCTGGTCAATTAGGTGCTCAACATTCCACCGCTTTTGAAAGCTTATACGCAAATATTCCGGGTATAAAAGTGGTATCGCCCAGCAACGGGTACGACGCGAAAGGCCTGCTCAAACAGGCGATCCGCTACGAAGAAGATCCGGTAGTGTTTATGGAGAGTGAATTAATGTATGGGGATAAAATGGAAGTTCCCGAAGAAGAATACTATATCGAACTGGGTAAAGCAGAAATCAAAAAGGAAGGAAGCGATGTCACAATCGTTTCATTTAATAAAATGATGAAGGTGGCCCTGGGTGCTGCGTCTGAACTTGAAAAAGAAAATATCAGCGCGGAAGTGATCGACCTGCGCACCGTTCGTCCGCTTGACTGGAAAACCATCCTGGAAAGCGTGAAGAAGACCAACAGATTGGTGATTGTGGAAGAACAATGGCCTTTTGGTTCTGTATCTTCTGAAATCACTTACCAAATACAAAAAGAAGGATTCGATTACCTGGATGCGCCCATTCGTCGCATAACTGCGGCCGACGCGCCTTTGCATTATGCACCTAACCTTGTCGCTGCGGCTTTACCTAGTATAGCCCGCACGGTTAAAATGGTGAAGGAAGTAATGTACCAGGAGAAATAACAAATTTAAAATCATTACAATATATCAAAACCCGCCTTCATGGCGGGTTTAGTTTTTTGCTACATCACGTAGATTTACGCATAACTTTTTTTTTAACATTATGCAGCGTTTTGCCCCTTTATGTGCATCTTTGTTATGGTTTTTCATAGGATATTGGATTTTAAAACGAGGCTGGATTTCTATCCGGCCTCTTATTTTTTTGACATCGCAATTTACACCTCAGAAGCGACCTTGAGTTATTCCGATCTCCTTCTCCCATTAAGTCTGCTGGATCCTCAACAGCCCCCTGTAAATTGGACAAAGCCATTCCACATTGATCATAAACTGAAAAATTTCGGCGTTTTCCGCTCGACATCTTTTATGACTTTGTCTACAAATCCGGCCTAACGGTTGGAAGTTTTCTCCCTATTTTTGCCCCTAAATCTTAATTAATGGCTGATATACTGATAATTGACGATGAAAAAGCGATCCGGAAGACTTTATCGGAGATCCTTTCTTTTGAAGGATACAAAATCGATGAGGCAGCCGATGGCGAGGAAGGACTGAAACGGTTTAAGGATAAGTCTTACGACGTTGTATTATGCGATATCAAAATGCCTAAACTTGACGGGATTGAATTTTTACAGAAAGCCGGTGAAACAAGCCCTGATGTTCCCATCATCATGATTTCCGGCCATGGAAATATTGAAACAGCTGTTGAAGCGGTAAAAAAAGGCGCATACGACTTTATCTCAAAACCACCGGACCTGAACCGCCTGCTGATCACCATTCGAAATGCGATGGAGCGCAATAGCCTGGTGACAGAGACCAAGGTCCTGAAACGCAAAGTAAGTCGTGTACAGGAAATGATCGGCGAATCAGCACCTATCCAACGTATAAAAGAAACCATCGATAAAGTTGCGCCAACTGAAGCAAGGATATTGATAACGGGTGAAAATGGCGTGGGTAAAGAACTGGTAGCACGCTGGGTACATGAGAAAAGTAACCGTGCTACCGGGCCACTGGTGGAAGTAAACTGTGCCGCGATTCCCACTGAACTTATCGAAAGTGAATTGTTCGGTCACGAAAAAGGTTCTTTTACTTCCGCTGTGAAACAACGGATCGGTAAATTCGAACAGGCCAACGGCGGAACACTGTTCCTGGATGAAATAGGTGATATGAGTCTTAGTGCGCAGGCAAAGGTCTTGCGTGCCTTGCAGGAAGGAAAGATCACGAGGGTGGGGGCCGACAAAGACATCAGCGTCGATGTTCGTGTAATTGCCGCTACCAATAAAGACCTGTTGAAGGAAGTGGACGAAAAATCATTTCGTCTCGACCTTTATCACCGCTTAAGTGTGATCCTGATCCACGTTCCCTCATTGAATGAAAGACGTGATGATATTCCGATTTTGGTTGACCAGTTCCTCCAGGATATTTGTGCCGACTATGGTATTGCCAAAAAGAATATCGACGAAGAGGCGCTCAGGCAGCTACAGGAATATGATTGGACTGGTAATATTCGTGAGTTAAGAAATGTGGTCGAAAGACTTGTCATTTTATCAGCAAAAACAATCACCGGCGACGATGTGAAAAGCTATGTGACGCCAAGATAGCCAGGATCCAGCATCCAGCATCTAGTATCCAGTATCCAGTATCTAGCAAAATCTTGTTAACCGAAAAAATAAACCCAGGCTCATGCCTTTACAACATTTACTCATTATTTATCTTATTGGAACCCTTATTGTTTTTCTTCCTTCATTTGGCCTGGCAAAATTATTTACAAAAGCTGGCGAGCAGTCCTGGAAAGCTTATGTACCTTTTTACAATACCTGGGTTATGCAGGAACTGGCACAGCGTCCGAAACATTGGGTATTCTGGCAGCTCATACCCGTGGTTGGCTGGTTTATTTCACCGGGGATCTTTATAGAATTCGCCAAAGTGTTTGGAAAATTTTCTTTGGGGCATCATACCGCAGCAGCCCTTTTTGCGCCGTTCTACTTTCCCTGGCTGGCAGCACAAAAAGATACAAAGTTCATCGGACCTGTTGAAGCAAGAAAGCATAAAAAATCCTCGGCGCGTGAATGGTTCGATGCGGCCATCTTCGCTATCGTGGCGGCAACCCTGATCCGCACATTTATTTTCGAGGCTTATGTGATTCCTTCAGGATCGATGGAACGAACCCTGCTGGTAAAAGATTTTCTTTTTGTCAGCAAACTCAGTTATGGTCCGCGGATACCCAATACTCCTTTGTCGGTGCCCTTTGTTCATAACTACCTTCCCATTACTAATGGCAAATCATACTCAACAGCTATAAAGCTTCCCTATACCCGTTGGTTCGGATCAATGCCCAGGAGAGGTGATGTAGTTGTGTTTAATTTTCCTGCAGGTGACACCGTGATCCACGCCGAACGATTTGAATCGGCGGATCCTTATTATGTGGTAAAACGCAGGGCTGCTATGGGCTCCCGAGATGACAGGATGGTTCTTTCTGATCCCGAAAACTACCCGGTTGTTGTACACCCTGTTGACAAAACGGATAATTATATTAAAAGATGTGTAAGCGTGGCCGGTGATATGATGCAGATCATTGACGGAGTAGTGTACAACAACGGTCAGCCGGAACAAAGCCCTCCTTATTCAGTAATGCCATATACCGTTGTTACAAATGGCCAGCCGGTCAATTGGGATATTCTCGAAGACGAATATGATTTTATAATGGATCGCGACACTTATGCTAACTACGAACGGAAAACAACATTACCTCCCGGTACTTTCGAATGGAATCTAACAGCAAAGGCTGTGGATAAAATGAAAAAGACCGGCTTTGCCAAACAGATCACCCCGATTTTGGACGGGGGATGGGGGAGCCCGGCTTCACCTGAGCCTTTCGTTTTGGAAAATAGCTGGACGCCTGATAATTACGGTCCGATCTGGATACCCAACAAAGGCGGACAAATTCAACTCAACGATAGCACCTTTAAAATTTACGAACGCGCTATCCGCGTGTACGAAAAGAATGATTTTTATAAAAAGGACGGTAAGTTCTTCCTCAATGGTAAAGAAGTAACATCCTATACTTTTAAGATGGATTATTTCTGGATGATGGGAGATAACCGTCATGGATCACAAGACTCACGCTTTTGGGGATTTGTGCCGGAAGATCGTATCGTTGGAAAAGCCTGGATGATCTGGTTTAGCTGGGAAGCAGGCCCCAGGTGGAAACGTCTGTTCAATATCGTTAAGTAACTTAACTTTAGAATAAAGACATCGGTGTTCCCGCACCCTGTCCTGCTGATATAACCACGCATCCATGGAGGAAAAAAAATTCCAGTTCGAATACGAAGTCTACCAGGACGCGGCGGAATTAATCGCCGCCGACTCGGAATTACTGGCTACGGCTAGAGAAGTTACGCAACAGGCCTATGCACCGTATTCCCGGTTTTTTGTTGGCGCGGCTGCCCGGCTTTCGAATGGACAAACAGTTAAAGGCACTAACCAGGAAAACGCTTCATATCCAGTCGGCATCTGTGCAGAAAGGGTTTTGCTAGGCAACGCAGCAACTTTATATCCCAACATTAGCATCGATACCCTCGCCATTAGTTATAGTACAAAAGAATTAAAAAGCGATCATCCCATTTCACCTTGTGGCATGTGTCGCCAGGCACTGCTGGAATACGAGGCCAGAACAAACCATTCCATTCGACTCATCCTATCTGGCCAGGAAGGCAACGTCTACATTGTAAAATCTGTCGGACATTTATTACCCTTCGCTTTTAAAAGTGATGAGTTAATTTGACCATGTGAGCATTACAAATTATGACAAGAGGATTTTGCTAAAAAAGTGTTTGTACTCCATACGCCACTTTCATCTCATGCTCCAGCAACCATTTTTTCCTCCACAGCCCTCCGCTGTATCCAATTAATGCGCGGTTGGTTCCGATCACGCGATGGCAGGGCACAATGATGGCGATATTATTTTTTCCATTTGCATTGGCAACGGCTCGTGTCGCTTTAGGATCACCGGTTTTTATAGCCAGCTGGATATAACTGATCGTTTTACCAAATGGGATGGTCATCAGCTGATTCCAGGTCTCCTGCTGAAAGGCACTCCCTTCCTGGCTAAGGGGAAGATCAAACACCCTTCTTTCACCATTGAAATATTGGATTAATTGTTCGATACACTGGATGATCAGCGGAGGCATATCCTTTCTGCTGCCGTCATTTTTAGTGGATGTATCGTGGAAACTGACCTCGCTGATATAATAGGCCGTGCCCGAAATCTTCAACAAACCTACAGGTGAATGATAGTATGTAATATAATTTTCAGCCAATTTTTTGCCCGTTTGATACCGGCATACCGGGTTGCAATAAAATTACATCTTTGTTTTCATCATACACACCCAGTACCAGGCATTCACTCACAAAATCCGCAATCCGTTTCGGTGGAAAGTTGATAATGGCAATGACCTGCTGGTTCAGTAGATCTTCTTTAGTATAGTGAACAGTGATCTGCGCTGAAGATTTTTTTATTCCCAGCTCGTTTCCGAAATCGATGACTAACTGGTATGCCGGCTTTCGTGCTTTTGGAAAATCCCTTACTTCAATGATGGTTCCGCTTCGAATATCGATCTTTTCAAAATCCTCCCAAGTTATCATAGGCGTTAATTTAAAAAATTTTCCAATCTCTGCGAAACAATAAATCAAACCCTGAACGATAAGCATTTTTGTACTACCTTAAAGGCCTAATTTTTTATGCCTTATGGATAATAATAAAAAGAAGAAGCTCTCCCGCCGGGATTTTGTCAGACAAAGTGCAGTTTTCGGAGCAGGGGTGCTGGTATTACCGCGCCATGTGATGGGAGGCAAAGGATTTATCGCACCAAGTGATAAGTTAAATATCGCGGCTATCGGAGCCGGCGGTAAAGCAACCTATAATATTCAACAAGCGTTTAATGGTGGTGCCGAAAACATCGTAGCACTTTGTGATGTTGACGACAGGATGGCCGCTGACAGTCGCAAAAAACATCCCAAAGCCAGCTATTACAAAGATTTCAGGGAGATGCTGGATAAAGAGGGTAAAGGGATCGATGCTGTGATGATCACAACGCCCGATCATATGCATGCGGTACAGGCTATACCCTGTATGCAACTTGGCAAGCATGTATATGTTGAAAAGCCGCTCACCCACGATATATACGAAGCCCGGGTTCTTACCGAAGCAGAAAAGAAATATAAAGTGGTAACCCAAATGGGCAACCAGGGTAGTAGCGGTGATGATACACGAATGATCGAAGCATGGGTACAAGCTGGCCTTATCGGCGACATTCATACTGTCCACGTTTGGACCAACAGACCCACCTGGCCACAGGGCATACCAAGACCCGAAGGAAAATTTGATATACCCAAAGAACTGGACTGGGATCTTTGGCTGGGCACAGCGCCCCGGCGTGATTTTAACCCGATTTATGTGCCAGCGACCTGGAGAGGTTGGGTTGATTTTGGCACCGGATCTCTTGGCGATATGGGCTGTCACTTTATTGACGTCCCGTATCGCGCCTTAAAGCTGGGCTATCCCGTTTCAGTAGAATGCAGCGTAACCTCAGTTTATACAGGATTTTTCCAGGAAGCTTTTTATACCGACAGTTACCCGCCTTCCTCAAAAACACATATACAATTTCCAAAGCGAGGCAACCTTCCGCCTGTAGAAATGATCTGGTATGATGGCGGCATCAAACCAAAACGCCCCGCTGAGCTCCTGCCCGACGAGAACATGGCAGAATGGGATGGAGGAATGATCTTCGAAGGCACGAAGGGAAAGATCATGGGCGGACTGTGGGGACGCAATCCGACCTTACTCCCAACCAGCAGGATGAAAGATGTTAAGCTGCCCGCTTTGAAGAAAGCTAAGGTGGAAAGGGGAGCTGAAGGTCACCAGACACAATGGACAAACGCCTGCAAGAAGGGCTATGGAGCTTATACCAGTTCGCCGTTTTCGGAAGCGGGCCCGCTCACCGAAACAGTTCTGATGGGCAACCTGGCCGTATTGAGTTACAACCATATTGAAAAGGATACAAAGGGACAGAATACATTCCCCGGCAGGAAAAAACTACTTTGGGATGGAGCCAATATGAAGATCACGAATTTCGAGCCGGCCAACCAGTTTGTGAAAAGGAAATATGCCGGCAACTGGAAACTGGAGATCTGATAGTAAATAAATATTTGCTTTAATTAAATTACATCATAATAAATCAACAAGAAGTAAATCATATTGCGAATGAAAAAGAAAAAAAATATTTCCGAATCACGCCGCAGATTTATCAGGAATTCATCTGTAGCAGCTGCAGGCTTTTTTATTGTTCCCCGGCATGTGCTGGGCAGAGGTTTTATTGCACCGAGTGATAAACTGAATATCGCCGGGATAGGCGCGGGAGGAAAGGGTGAAAGCGATCTTACTTCTTTTGCAAAAAGTCCAAATGTTAACATCGTGGCGCTGGTAGATGTGGACGACAGGCAGGCGGTGAAGTCAAGAGCAAATTTCCCCAAAGCAACCTACTATAAAGACTTCAGGGAAATGCTGGCGAAAGAGAAAAATAATATTGACGCCTGTTCGATTTCCACACCTGATCATACCCACGCAGTAGCTACACTGGCTGCGATGCAGTTGGGAAAGCATGTGTATACACAGAAACCTCTTACACACGATATCTATGAAGCACGTATACTGGCTGAAGCCGCTAAAAAATATAAGGTCGTCACACAAATGGGCAACCAGGGTGGTTCCGGTGATGGTGTTCGCCAGGCCAAGGAAATGTATGATGCAGGAATGATTGGCGATATTGTGGAAGCACATGCCTGGACTAACCGTCCGGTATGGCCCCAGGGCATTCCTACACCCACAGGAAAATTTGATATACCCAAAGAATTAAACTGGGATCTCTGGCTCGGACCAGCAAAATACATCGACTTCAACCCGGCATATCTTCCCTTCAACTGGCGGGGATGGTGGGCCTTTGGTACCGGTGCTTTGGGTGATATGGCGTGCCATATCATGGACCCGATCTACAGGATCCTGCCTATAGATTATCCTGATTCCGCTGAGTGCAGTGTTGCGAATATCTGGAAAGACATGTGGGCTGAAGGAAATTATGTCGACAGCTGTCCGCCATCATCCATTATACATCTTAACTACCCAAGGAAAGATAAAAAAGGCAATATCAAAGTTTCATGGCATGATGGTGGACTGTTGCCCCAACGCCCTGATGAGCTATTACCTGAAGAAGCTTTTGGTAACTGGGATGGAGGTGTACTACTTGTAGGTACCAAAGGTAAAATGCTGATGGATTGCTATGGCGCGAATCCCCGGCTTTTGCCAACAACCCTGATGAAGGAAAAAACAATGCCGGCAAAAACTATCAAACGCGTTCCTGAAGGACACTACCTGCAATGGGTAAACGCCTGTATCGCCGGACACGGAAAAGGGGAGACCAGTTCACCTTTTGAATACGCAGGACCATTTACGGAAAGCATCCTGATGGGTAACCTCGCCATTCGCAGCGCTATGATGGTTAATCCCAAACTCAAGGGCTGGGAAGACAAATACCTTGGCCGTAAGAAATTACTCTGGGATGCGAAAAATATGAAGATCACAAACTTTGATGAAGCCAACCAGTTTGTGAAAAGAGAGTACCGTGATGGGTGGAAGCTCACGCTCTAAGAGAACAAGGAATTTGTATTTTGTAATTAGGAGTTGGGAACCCAATTCCTAATTACAAATTCCTAAGTACAAATACCCAATTAATCACTGACGAGTTTCCTCGACTTCTTCAGATAGCGGGTAAATAAATACAGCGCCAGCAGCACGACCAGGATGGCGATGAATAAAACCAGGTTAGCCTGGAAATCGAAACGATCATCGTGCCGGTAAAAATGTTTCATGATGATAAGCACTGCGCCTGTTGTCCAAATATAAGTGGATGTATATTCCCGTATGACCACTCTCGTCCATTTGAATTCCATACTGTCAATAGTTTTCCAGATACCCTTCAGGTTGGGTATCCACCTGTTGACACGACTGCAATACGCATCAAATTCAGCCCCGAACTTGTTTCTTAAAAAATTTTCTTCCGCTCTTACAATTGCCTGGTAAAAAAACAGGAACAACGGTGTGGCGATCGCCATAAATATTAAAGAATTGGACGCAATGCCAAGACCTACCAGGATCAGAATATTACCAACATACAGTGGATTGCGGCAATGGGAAAATATGCCGGTAGTCACCAGCGTATCTGCATAGACACGCCTGTTTTTACCGCCCCGGATAATATAAACCAGGCCGATCGTAATAACACGGATCAATTGCCCAATGATCGTCACCGCAAACCCGATCAGCATGGCAGTGACGGGATCATTAAAGACTTCCGGTGATGGAATAAAAAGTACAAGATAAAACAGGGGAAACAACCAGTTTCGGTTGTGAAAAAGCAGATTACCGAGCTTAACCATTTTAGTTTTCTTATTTTACTGCGATCATACCGCAGAAGTTGTACCACTTGAAAAAAGTTTCCACGTAACGAAAACCTTTGTTGAAAAGCAGTTCACGATTTTCCATCAACTTATAAGGTATGAGTACGTTTTCAAGCGCTTCCCGCTTCTGGGCTATTTCCATGTCATTGTATTGATTCCTTCTTTTGAAATCATAATAGTACTTGATGAACTGGCGGTTGAACAGCGAATCCTCACCCAATACTTTTTCAATCAGGATAAGGCAGCCGTTTTCATTGAGCTGACTATATATTTGCTCAACCAGCTTTTCGCGATAAAGGGGGCGTATAAACTGCAAAGTCAGGCACATGATCACCACCGACGCATTTTCAATAGTGACGCCATTATTTAAATCCATGCTTAAAAGCTGGTACTTCCTTGTAATGCCATTGCCTTCGAAATTCCCACGACATTTATCCAGCATCTCCGCGCTGTTGTCGATACCGATGAACTCAATGTCGGGTGGCAACACTTTATCTATATTGATCAGGGTTGTACCGGTGGAACAGCCCAGATCATATACCCGGGTACCCGGAACGGCAAAGTCCGCCGCTATCTCCGTCATCATCCGTTGGATCTCCAGGTAAAACGGCACCGAACGGGTGACCATATCATCAAATACCTGGACTACAGTATTTCCGAACTTAAAATCCTCAGCCTGCTTGGGCTGTCTGAAAATATCATCCTGAATTGCCATACTAATTTCAAAAAAAGGGTAAAGTCGAACACCGACTATTATTTGGATTTTTCTTAGCGTGTGAAGGTAGCCCCTTGTGGAAAGACTGGAAAATTTATTTATCCATACAGACCCTGCCATGGGTCTATTCCAGCACATTGGCCAATTCCATGAGTTCTTTAAACTTGTAGTGCTCTTTCTCGTTGTCAAAGCATTTTGCGAATTCTTCGAGTAGATGCTGTATGACCAGTTTATTGGGCAATGGCTTAAAATACGCGTTCACCGGGTGCACCGATATTCTTTTGAAATAACTTTCTACATCCTGGTGGGTGAAAACCTGGCCAGAAGCTGGGTCGATAAAGAATTCGATCTTCTGGAAAGGATCAGGAAGATTTTCGTCCGAATACCCCGGTTTGAAATAAGCG
>JAEYVW010000472.1 GCA_023429365.1 Bacteroidota bacterium | reverse complement strand
TGATCATACCCCTGTGGCAGGCGGGTATAACCGTGATTAACCAGACGTTCTGCCAACGACTGGAAATATTCGGGCTTTTCGGGCATGGCTGTAGCCAGACCGTCTACATAACGATTGTACAGGCAGAAGAGCGCGGCGATCAAAACCGTATCATGTATTTCCAGGTCGGTGGCGCCGGCGTTTTTTGCATT
Organism: Bacteroidota bacterium; assembly: GCA_023429365.1. GTDB lineage: Bacteria > Bacteroidota > Bacteroidia > Chitinophagales > Chitinophagaceae > Terrimonas_B. Next base: position 2,762 of record JAEYVW010000472.1, on the reverse strand, counting down.
ATTAATTACATCGGCGGTTACGTACTTGCCACTTTGTTGTACCAGTGATGCTATAACCAGCAGGGATTTCATTTTCTCGCTGATTTGCGCCGCGTTGATATCCTGCTTTATTTCATCAGTAGTATTTTTTTCTCCCAATAAAAGATCGGCCGCGGCCGTGTGTGCAGTAGTACAGAATTTACATTGATTCCGATGGGAGACGATGGTTGCGATGAGTTCCCGTTCGGCTTCTGATAAACTGGATGGACCCCTGAGTAAGAATTGCGTCAGGTTGCGGATCGGTGCAGCGCTGTCTTTCCTATACTCGAGCAAGCCGGTAATACCCGGTAGATGCTCTTCCAATGGAATGTATGGCATAAAAATTAACTTATAAAGGATGTGAAGTATGGTCATGCCTGCTAAAGGAACACGGGCACACGTCGTGATACTGTCAGGTATACACGGTCTGTCACTCAGGCATGAAGTTTAAGCCGTTGCTTAAAGAAGTGAAGAGTCGGGAGGATGTACCCAGGTAGGGTGAAATATATCCTGGAGATTGCAATGCAGCTCCGCATTTTGAACGGAGGCATCTATATTTAATTCTGCCAGTTGATAACTAAGATCACGATCATCGTATTCGCTCCAGAAATTCTTAGCCAGTTGTGTGGAACTGTTATGTTGTTTTTCTCCCTGGTTCCCATCAAGCCCGTTTGTTAGCTTGAAATATTCCTGGCTGGCGATTTTTAATTTTTCCTTATCGTTGTTGGGAATGCATTTAAGTACGAGGTAACCGTTTTCAACCTTACGTTTGACATAGGTATAATGCCTGCCGCCAATTTCCATTTCGCCGTAATGTCTTTCAAATCTGGTTGTCTCCCGTTGATATGGATTATTGAGTGGGATTCTCAATTCGAGCAGTTGCTCATCTTGATATTCCTTCTTATCAATTCTTGCTTCAAGCTGCCGGTCTGCATGGTAGGAGAGTATTGATACAACAAGGCGATAGCCATACCAGTTGAAGGCAAGAAGGAGAATAAGAAATATGGCAGCAAGTTTTTTCAAAAGCAGTCTTGGTATTCCAATTTAAGACAAATTTTAATATGGCAAAAAATTGATATCAGCCACCTCTAGGCGTCTATGGCTATTTTCTCATCCGGCGGGATCAGTGGAATAAACACGGTAAAATACGCTTCATCCTTTACAACTTCAGGTTCGGGCTGGTTGAGCAGTTGATAGCGCCGCGAAATACTGCGAAGTCCTATCCCGGTTGACTCTGAGACACGCTCCCTTTTAGAGAGATTGTTTCGAACCACCAGTTGATGGTCCTTGCTGTACAACTGGATATGAAGTGGATAGTCCTTATGTATTTTATTGTGCTTAACGGTATTTTCCACCAATAACTGTAGTGTTAGCGGCGGCAGCCGGTGATTCTCGAGCATTGGGTCGGTATCGATTGACATGGAAATCGCGTCGCCAAAACGGGTCTGCAACAGGTGATAATACGACTGAATGAATTTAATTTCTTCTGCCACCGTGGTAAGTTCGGTTTCGTTGTTCCGAAGCAGGTAGCGGAAAACCAGGGTTAATTCGTCAAGAAATGCCTCTGCCTGTGCCGGATTCTCACTGATCAGCGAGGAGAGTGAATTGAGATTGTTGAAAAGAAAATGGGGATTGATAATACCTTTTAGTTGCTGAAGCTCGGCCTGAAGCTTTTCCTTTTCGAGGCGGTCTCTTTCTTTTTCCGTATGACTCGATTTTGAGAAATGATAGGCCAGTTCAAATGTCCCATATAAAAGAATAAATACCAGGATGCCATATACTATCGACACACCCACCAGCCCAGGGTCGATCTCTCCATCATTGACATGAAAAACGACGACCTCGCCATCATCCGTAGAACCAGACCATTTAAGTTCCCTACGTAAAGCTTTATAACCCCAAATGCAAAACGCTATCCAGCCAATACCCAGCGGGATATAAACGAGCATTCGTTTTAAATTCCGAAATTTTCCTTTGAACCACTGGCGGCTTCTATACGACAGGAACCTGGTGCCCTCGCAGATCAATATCAGGCTGGCTAAATAAACCAGCGTGCCTACCAATGAGAATTTTGCCGAACCCAGGGTGTTATATAAATGAAGGCCGAATGGGAAGAGGATGATAATAAGACGTACCCATTTATCATTAACTTTTATCACGCGGCTTGTTTGCCGCTAAACTACAAGTTTTAGCAGCATTATTGAACCAGGAAATGTACAAACCGGATAAAATATTTTTTCATTTCAGAACTACCGGTAATAGCGATCATTCCAGCGCAATTCATTTTTAAATTGCCTGAGCTCTGTGTTTTTATCGATCACCAAATACTCAATCCCGGCCATTTCAGCAAAGTCCTCCAGGCATTCGCTGCCCAGGTTCTGGCTATAGCAGGTATGATGCGCGCCACCGGCAAGTATCCATGCGGCACAACCGGTTTGCATATCAGGTAATGGTTTCCATAAAACCCTTGCTACAGGCAACTTTGGCAGGTCGTGTGTTGGGTTTACCGCTACCACTTCATTTACGAGCAGCCGGAAGCGATTGCCCATATCAATCAGCGACGCGTTGAGTGCTGACCCGCCTGCTACATTAAATACAAGTCTTACAGGATCCGCTTTGCCTCCGATACCTAAGGGGTGTATTTCGCAGGATGGCTTTTCTGATGCAATACTTTCACATATCTCGAGCATGTGCGCGCCTAACACCATCTCATTTCCCTGTTCAAAATGATAGGTATAATCTTC
>JAEYVW010000420.1 GCA_023429365.1 Bacteroidota bacterium | reverse complement strand
GAACAGGCTGATTTTGCCAAAGGCACATCCAGTCGCAGCACCAAACTCGTTCATGGTGGCGTTCGCTACCTGGCACAGGGGGATGTCCGGCTGGTCAGAGAAGCTAGCATTGAACGAGGTCTGTTGTACCGCAATGCGCCCCACCTGGTAAAAGATCAAACTTTCATTGTACCCGTCTATACACAATGGGATCGCCTGAAATATACTGTTGGATTAAAAATCTATGATTGGATATCAGGGAAGCTCAGTCTTGGCCGCTCTGTTTTTATTTCACGCAAAGAAACCATTGAAAGACTTCCGGGGATCCGCACAAAAGATCTGAAGGGTGGTGTCGTATATCATGACGGTCAATTTGACGATTCAAGACTTGCCATCAACCTGGCTCAAAGTGTTTGGGAAAATGGCGGTGCTGCGATCAACTATATGCAGGTAAACGGTCTGTTGAAAGATGAACTGAAGAATGTAGCCGGCGTGACCGCAAGAGATACGGAAACAGGAGAGCTTTACACTTTTCGCGCAAAATCCGTGGTAAACGCAACCGGCGTTTTTGTTGACGACATCCTGCAAATGGACCGACCCGGTATCAACAAAAGCATTTGTGTGAGCCAGGGTGTGCACCTGGTGTTGGACAGGAAGTTCTATCCGTCCTCCGAAGCATTGATGATCCCCGAAACCAGCGACGGGCGGGTTTTATTTGCCGTTCCCTGGCATGATAAAGTGGTGCTGGGTACTACAGATACACCTGTAGAAGAAGCATCGCTGGAACCCCAGGCTTTAGAGAAAGAAATATCCTTTATCCTCGAAACAGCAAACAACTATCTCGCAACTAAACCGGGTCGCAGTGATGTATTGAGTGTATTCGCAGGACTGCGACCACTGGCTGCACCCCAAAAGGAAGAGCAAAAAACAAAAGAGATCTCCCGCAGTCATAAGATCATCGTATCAGAATCGAAACTCTTTACTATTCTCGGCGGTAAATGGACCACCTATCGCAAGATGGGTGAAGACATGGTGAACCGCATCGAAAAAGAATTGAACTGGCATCACAAAAAGCCTGCAACCGCATCCCTGCATATTCACGGTTATCATCCCGACACGGACTGGAATGATCCTTTTTATTTCTACGGCAGTGATGCCAGCCTGTTGCGGCAACAAATGAATGGTACATCGAATGAATGGTTAAGTGAAGAATTGAAAATCCATCGCAAACAAATAGTATGGGCAGTAGAGCACGAAATGGCAAGAACAGTGGAAGATGTATTGTCGAGACGAACAAGAGCCCTGCTGCTCAATGCCCGCGAGAGCCGGCGTATCGCCCCCGAGTGTGCCACTATCATGGCAGGACTGATGGGAAAAGATGAACAATGGAAACAGGATCAACTAAACAGCTTTAACCAGGTATCAGAACAGTATATTTTGAAATGATCTCGTACCATGTATGATCAGATTTATTCATACATGGTCACGATAAGTTAATGATTGCGTAACAAAACCTAAAGATTGCTTGTATGAAATTATCCTTCCTTTGCGACCGGAAAAAAGATGAAAGCATCCAGCCACAGTGGGCTGATCTTACCTCATTGACAGCTTTCACTGGCCCTTTTGCAATTCCATTCTATTGTCAATTATTCAACATCTATAATTAAACACTTATGAGATCGCTAACAATTATTCAAACCGGGAAAAAAGCCATCATCAGGCGAACACTGTCGCTAGTGATTTTGATAATGGCTTGTACAGTTGTTTCGGCCCAAAGGACTGTTACCGGTACAGTAAAAGATGGAGCCACCGGCGCCGCCATCGAAAAAGCTACGGTGCAGATAAAAGGAACCAATCGGGGTACTACCACCAACGACAAGGGTGAGTTTACCATCCAGGCTTCTTCAGGCGAAACCCTGGCCATTACAGCTATTGGGTTTGCCGCTTTTGAACAGGCTGTTGGTTCATCCACGTCTATTTCCATCTCGCTCACACCAAGTGCTACTGAACTTGAAAGCGTAGTGGTGACTGCGTTGGGCATCAAAAGAGAACAAATGGCTTTAGGCTATGCCACCCAGTCGATCAACGAAAACCAGTTGACTGATGCAAGATCGAACAACTGGGCATCTGCACTGTCGGGTAAAGTAGCCGGCCTCTCACTATCAGGCACGGGCTCAGGTCCTTCGGGTTCCATGCGCATCAACCTTCGTGGCGACCGTTCACTGATCGCTTCCAATAACGATGCGTTGATCATTGTGGATGGTGTACCCATCAACAGCCAAATGACCGGGTCTACGGTTTCCCAGGCTTACCAGGCCGGTGCCGGAAACGATGTGCCGGTTGACTTTGGTAACGGCATTGCCGATATCAACCCCGATGACATTGAAAGTATATCAGTGTTGAAAGGACCAGGCGCTACCGCCCTTTACGGTAGCCGCGCTGCAAACGGTGCCCTGATCATCACTACGAAATCAGGTAGCAAAAAAACAAAAGGTATCGGCATCACTGTTAACTCAAATTATTCCATCAACAACGTTCTCCGTTGGCCGGACTATCAGCATGAATATGGACAGGGTGTTGGTAAAACCTTTACACCTGCAGGCGATCTCTACTATTCATATGGCGCTTCAGCCGACGGCGCAAATACTGGTAGCACCAGTAGCGCGTTTGGCCCGCCCTTCCGCGGACAGGAATATTTCCAGTACGATCCTGAAACGGAAGCGCAGTCTGCCACCCGTGTTCCCTGGGTACCTTACCGCAATAACGTAAAAGACTTTTGGGAAACAGGCTTCACGCTTACCAATAGCATAGCGATGGAAGGTGGCAATGCCAATGCCAACATGAGAGCTTCCATCACTCATTCCAAGAACGAATGGATTATGCCGAATACGGGCTTCGAGCGGCTGACTGCTTCATTCTCGGGCAACCAGAAAATATCAGACAAGATCACACTGAATGCAAAGGTAAACTACACCAACAAGACCAGTGATAACCTGCCTGCTACGGGTTACAACAACCAGTCGATTGCCTATTTCATGATCTTCCAGAATCCTAATGTGGATCTTGAATGGTACAGACCAATCTGGAAAAAAGGTAAAGAGCAGTTGGAACAGATCCACCCGTTCAGCTCTTTCATTGACAACCCTTTCCTGATCGCCCATGAAATGACCAATTCTCAAAACAATCACAATGTGATCGCAAGCCTTTCGGGTGCGTATGAGATCACTAAAAATTTGGAGTTGAGATTGCGGTCCGGTGTTAACTATGTTACTGATGAACGTAAACAACGCAGGCCGTTCAACACCGCGAATTTCGCACAGGGCTATTACCGCGAATTGAATATTGCCAGGTATGAGATCAACAGCGACGCCCTTATCACCTACAAGAACAAGATCGGCGATCGCTTTTCATACAGTGGCTCAGTTGGTGGAAACTTGTTGCGCAGCCGTTACAACTCAACTAGCGCTTACATCAATGGCATGGTTACACCCGGAGTGTATAAACTTTCCAATGGACTGTATGATATCATTTTCAAACCTGCTCATTCCAATTATGATATCAACAGCGTTTATGCATTTGCGAATTTCTCATATGATGATAAAATATTCCTGGATGTGACCGGCCGCAACGACTGGTCAAGCACCCTGCCCAAAGACAACTGGTCATTTTTCTACCCTTCGGTTAATACCAGTATCATCCTGAGCAAACTGGCGAACCTTCCGCGCCAGGTATCTTATGCGAAACTGAGGATGTCATTTGCCCAGGTAGGTAACGGAACCAAACCTTATGAAACGGCGAAATACTATTTGCTTAGCGATTTTCCCAGTTCAGCGACTACTGACAACACCCTTTACAATACCGGCTTAAAACCTGAAATATCCACCAGCTACGAAGCAGGTTTGGAATTGAAGTTCCTTCAAAACCGGCTTGGACTGGATTTCGGTGTGTACAGAACATTTACCAAAAACCAGATCATTCCGATCCGTATCGATCAGTCAACCGGATATTCGAGGGCGACGGTTAATGCCGGTGAGATCAGGAACCAGGGTATTGAGATCGTGTTGAATGGTTCACCCATAAAAACAAGAGACTTCCAGTGGAATACGACCCTTACCTGGTCTACCAACAAGAGCAAAGTATTGTCACTAGCTGAAGAATTAGGTGGTGATAAACAACAGGTGATCGGGACAGCAGGTAATGCCAGCATCATCGCGGAAGTAGGTGGCGAAATGGGTGATATCTGGGGCTTTGGGTTTGTACGCAGCCCGGATGGGCAGATCGTTTATAAAGCGTCAGATGGTTTGCCGGAACGTCCTGC
>JAEYVW010000409.1 GCA_023429365.1 Bacteroidota bacterium | reverse complement strand
GTATTGGTGGAATGGTCGTCTTTGTGTTTTATCAGCAACCAGTTCTTATCATCGTCCTTTAGACGAACCAGCACGAATCCCCCTTTCAATTTTTTCCCTTCCAGTTCCACCTTAAGATCGCCTTTCTTTATGGCCTGCAGCGCCTGTTTTTCGGTAATGGGATTTTGATTTTCATCCACCGGGATAAAGTTGCCATTGTCCCAAATATCCACTTTACCAGCGCCATAGTTTCCCTTTGGAATGGTGCCTTTAAACCCGATATAGCTCACGGGGTGGTCTTCTACCATTACTGCCAGTCTTTTCTGCGACGGATTCAAAGATGGCCCCTTGGGCACAGCCCAACTTTTCAACACACCACCGAGTTCGAGTCGGAAATCATAATGTAATCGCGTGGCCTGGTGACGTTGAACGACAAACCTGAATTTATTACCAGCACCCTTCTTGCCCGCCGGTTCCGAAGTTTTTTTGAAATTTCTTTTTTTATTATAGGTAGCCAGGCTCATGACGCTTTACGTTTACCCGATGAGAGGCTGGCCTTTAATTGCTCCATCAGGTCTTTGGTAGATGAATGAACGACCTTCATCGGTTTGAATGGAGCCTTCTTTCCTTTTGCTTTTGCATTGATGATCTTTAGGAGCTTATCGGAATATTCATCTTTATATTTTTTCGGGTCGAATTTCTGACTGAGCTGGTCTATCAGGGCAATTGCCATCTTGAGTTCTTCAGGCTTGCTTTTCGTTTCAGGCAATTTCAAATCTTTGGGAGAGCGAAGCTCTTCAGCAAAACGGATCCTGTTCAGTATGATAACATTATCCCTGGCTTTAATGACCGCTACATGTTCCCTGTTATGCATCACGAACAATCCCACTCCAGCTTTGCCGCTTTTTTTAAGCGCGTCGCGGAGCAAAGCATAAGCCCTGGTACCGGTTTTATCAGGCTCGAGAAAATAGGGCACTTCAAAATAAGTGCTGTCGATCTCCTTTTCGTCGACAAACTGAGATATCTCGATATGTTTTGTTTTTTCAGGGCTGGCTTTTTCAAAATCGGATTTTTCCAATACAACATACTTCTCATTCACAAGATAACCTCTGACAATATTCTCCCAGGCTACTTCCTTGCCGGTGTTTTCATTGACCCTTTTGTATTTGATGTTGGCGTGATCTTTCTTATCGAGCATATCCAGGTCAAGGGTACTGGTTTCCACAGCGCTGTACATTTTTATGGGAATATTCACCAGCCCAAAGCCGATGGATCCCGTCCAGATTGCTCTCATAATAAGTTTTTAAGGATAGTGGATAAAAAAACATGCCAGAATAAGATATCCTATCCTTTTACCTCCTGGAAATAGTCAATTACCCTTTGTTCAGCATCGATTTTCAATGCGATATCCTTATATAAATGCTGCCGCAAATACCGGTAAAGTGAAATAGAGTTATCAACAGCATTAAGGAGTGATTGCTTTTGATAATCTGCAATTGTTCGCCTGATCAGATCCAGGTCATGGGGTTCAATCTGCATTTCCAATTTGCGAACCCCTTTGGGAAGTTGCCCGTTCTTGACCTGGAGCAGAGGGCCCAGCACCGTCATGCGCAGGTACGCCAGGAAATCGAGGGCCTCAAAAAATTCACCCCGGCCAATTTTGGCAAGGGCATAATGTATCCATATCCAAAACCGGTCCTCGATCCATTGATAGTCCGGATATGGATATTTGGGTTCTGACCTTCGAAATGTTTCCTGCAGAACACCTTCCTTATCCATCAAAATAACCGGATCCTCGATTCGCTGGTCCAGTTCGTCTGGTACGAGAAATTTGATGTCGACATGCAGCAGCGGTTCATCATACAGGCAGATCAGCACCCGGGGTTCGCCGACATGCTCCCCGGTAAAACCAGCCAGTAATTTTCCAAATTTCTCTGCATAGGAAAGCATCCGGTCTTTATCTCCTGACACTTTTTCTTTCGTGACTAGTACGAGGTCGAGATCAGAATAATCATCAAGCTCGTTGGTGATCCAGGACCCTGCTGCCGCAAGTCCCAGCACTGATGGATCGTCTTTTAAAATTTTGGTTATTTTTTCAGCAAATTGCTTTTGGATCATCAGTTTCTATTTTTTGCCGGGGAGACGGGAGGACGGGAAGAAGGCTAGTGTTTACTATTTATCTCCTCTTGCGTCGCATGCCTGCGTGCCCGGTGTATAAACTATAAGCACGTTATCTTGTAATTTAATATGAGACCAGTTCAGTCCAGCCTTCGCTGACCATCGAATATTCTCATCCTGTATGCGTTTATGGCCGTTGTACCGAGTTTTCGTAGAAGCCGGTAGTTGACCAAAACACCCACGGGTGCGCCAATCACCGGTACGAGTTGCGCCATTTTTGCCAGGTCAATATAATCACGATATTCCTGTTGAAATTTTCTCCAGTCAAACTGGTGAATATCATCCGGAAGCGCCCTGCTTTTTACCTCCCAGTCTTCCATCTCCAGGTACACTGCTTTTCGATGCTGCTGACTTGAAAAAGCGAGCTCGAAAATATGCAGGAGGTAAAGTCTTTCTTTATAATCATCCGTATCAAATCCATATACGGCTGCGATCTCATATAGCAGTTTTATCTTAATAGCAATCAACAATGGGAAATCAGCAAGTCCAAGGAATATTCCCCCCGCCCCGGTGATACCTCCCTCCACGGCAGCTGTATTGCGATAAAATTTTATCTTCTCCTCCACCCTTGCTTCGCGCACTTCCAGGCTAACATTCCTCAAGGGGTCGGCAGTGGTATGCTTTGCACCAAACAACACGCCCCGAATCATTTGCTTGATCGTCGTGGCAATGGCATTGTGGACTTTCTCGGGTATCCATGAATTGATCTTATCCTGCGTACGCTTTGACAGCTTATTGAAAAATGAAGGCTTTTGCTGCATTTTTCGTTGCCACGCCCGCAATTCTTTTTCTGCATTATCCTGGTACGTTTTCATGACCGCTTTTTACTTATCTTGTAAAAGTATAAAAACTGTAACCACTCTTCCCAGGAATCATCGTATGAAACAAATTAATACCCTTTGTTTAGTTAGTCTCCTTGTTGTTTTCTCCCATTGTAATAATAAAGCGATCGTAACCCCACCCACGGGTGAATCAAAGTTGCGGGTACTGGGTTATCTGCATAGTCCCTGGGACTGGGTCACTGGTGTCAATAGCATTGATCTGTCAGGGATCACCGATCTCAACCTGGCTTTTATTAACCCCGACTCGACTGGAAAATTTGAACCCAATACGGCCTATCATGAAGTAATCAGGAAAGCACATGATAAGCAGGTAAAAGTTTTTCTTTCGTTTGGCGGAGGTAGTGCACCCGCCTACCTGGAGCAGTTGATGGAGGAGGCTAATCGCCCTGCATTTATTTCAGGCCTTATTTCCGTGGCAGAAACTTATGATTTCGATGGTATAGATGTGGACCTTGAAAATGCGCTGATCAACCAGCACTACGCCGACTTCGTTTATGAACTGGCAATTGCATTGAAGCCTAAAAACAAAATTCTGACCGCTGCCCTGGCCAGCTGGAATGCCAACCAGATCCACGACAGCACACTTGCCAGGTATGATTTCATCAATGTAATGTCGTACGATAAAACCGGTCCCTGGAATCTGTCGCGCCCTGGTCAGCATTCACCCTTTTCGATGGCGCAGGATGATTTTAATTATTTCAATCAAAACCGGAAGATCGCGGCAGAAAAAATTTTTATTGGTCTGCCGTTTTACGGGTACGGCTTTGGCAGTGGCGCGCCATCTAGCATGACCTATAAAAATATTATCAGCACATATACTGGTGCACATTTATCAGATTCGATTACGCTGGCCACGGGAGGTAAGATTTATTACAATGGTATCCCAACGATTCAGCAGAAGGTTTCGCTGGCTGTAGACCGCAAAGCAGGCGGAGTGATGATCTGGCAATTGCTGGGAGACAGTAATAATGAACATTCCCTGCTAAAAGCTATCAATGAGGTGAAGAACCGTTAGGTTATTTCGACATAACGCCACCCCTACGGGGTTCATCCTCCCTGCGTCTGACGTCACCGTCTGACGCGAGAGGAACTTAGATTCGCAGGCACGTTACTTGTAAATGCTAATCACCCTCAGAAATCTTCTCATATTCCCGACGGTAGCCGCCATCCAGGGCATAACAACCCGCAACAATCACCAATTTGGTACCGAATAGATGGATGAACTGTTTTTCAGCGATGCTATTATTATCATATTCGATCCGGTTGGTAAACTGGCCGACTGGAAACAATAAACAAACACTCGATTCAACGG
>JAEYVW010000381.1 GCA_023429365.1 Bacteroidota bacterium | reverse complement strand
TGTCTGAGGTGAAAAAACTAAATGCTGAGATGAAAAAATTTCTTTTAACATTGGCCGCCTGTGCCGCTTTGGGAATGGTGTCGATAGCCCAGGATCCGAATTTTTCCCAATTCTTTGCATCTCCGCTCACCATGAACCCGGCGATGACCGGTAAATTCGATGGCGTTTTCCGCTTTGCTGCCAACTATCGTAATCAATGGCCTACAATTAATAATGCTTATAACACCATGACCGCTTCGGTGGATATGGGCATCATGAAAGACCGTGTTCCCGATTTCGACCAGTTTGGTGTGGGATTCATGGCATATAGTGATAAAGCAGGAGACGGTGCGCTCAACAGTACTTACTACGGTCTGTCCGTTGCTTATCATAAGGCCCTCGATGAAAATGGCTATCACCAGATAGGCGCCGGCTTCCAGGGCACTTTTATGAACAAACGGTTAAACACCGCCAAACTTTTATTTGAAGACCAGTTGACCACTTCTGGTTTTACCGGCGTCACCAGGGAAAGCTTTACGGCCCGCCAGGTCAATCTCAACTATTTTGATCTCAACGCGGGATTTATCTACAATGGTTCTACCAACGGTTATAATAATTTCTATCTCGGCGCATCGATGTATCATATCAACCGGCCCAAGGAGAGTTTTCAAAAAGGAGACTTTATTCTTAATGCGCGCACTACTATCCAGGGTGGTGCCCGTATACCTGTAGGTACTTATAACTCATTTCACCTTGCAGCCAATCACAGCATGCAGGCAAAAGCACACAATACCATGCTGGGTGGGGCTTTCAGTCTCAACGTGAATAACGACGAAGACAATCCTACTAATTTTTACCTGGGAAGCTGGTATCGCTTCAAAGACGCTATCATTCCTTATGTAGGTCTTGAGTTTGGCGAATGGCATTTCGGTGCATCTTATGATGTCAATACATCATCGCTGAAAGCGGCTTCCAATTCAAGAGGCGGCGTAGAGATATCGCTCATTTATATCAAGAAACCAACCGATCCCAACGCCAAGAAAATGAACTGTCCAAAATTCTGATTGATCGTCGCGTTCATAATCTTACATTCACCATCTAATAACCACCTGTATGTTGAAATCTGTACGCCTATTTTTTTCAGTCGTTTTATTGTCTGCATTACAGCCCTGCCTTGCTCAAAACGATTCTACCCTGTCGCAGAAGATCGTCAATGAATTCTGTATCGAATTTTCAAAGAAGGATTTTGACAAATTCAAAGGCGCTGAACTTGAAATAGGCCTGATCGCTGTCCCCCTTATCGAGAAATATAAAAATGAAATTGAAAAAGAGTGGAACCTGACCACGGAAAATGATGAGGACTATACAAAGATCAGCGAAAGGATCGGTAAAGAAGCCGCTTTTGCCTGCCCGAAATTCCTGGAGTTCCTAAAAAACAATTTGGATGAGATCTCTGAATTCGATGAAGATGAAATCAAAACCATAGAAGGAACATTCCAGCGCCTGGATGAGCAGGCATTTTCCACGCTTGTAATCAAAACAAAAACCGGTAAGGATGAAAGACTCTGGTGGCTGGGATATTTTGAAGGAGAAAGCGCCTTGAAATCGCCTGTCATACTTTCAAAAAAGAACCTCTCCCTCAAATACGCCAACATGGAAGTGTATGATCCAAAGCTAAAGGAATACAGGACCATCAAAGTGATCAAAAAACTGGAGGTTAAGTAAGTTACACAGATCGAGCTGGCATTAAATCCACAATAGCATAGGTAACAGGAACCATGCAAACAGGGTGATCAAAATCGCCGCCACGATATTCATCACAAATCCCGCCTTTGTCATATCACTCAGCCTGATATGCCCACTTGCAAAGACGATCGCGTTGGGTGGTGTACCCATCGGCAACATGCTGGCACAACTCGCAGCCAGGGTCATGGCGATACCCATCATCAGCGGGTTCATGCCGATCGCATCCGCCATGGAAGAAACGACAGGCGCAAATACAATTACCTGCGCTACATTGCTCATCACCTCGCTCAGGAACATGGTCACCAAAACCACGACCAGCAGCAGGATAAACTGGTTGCCGGCAAACTGTGAAAGCCAGACGCCAAGTTGTTGCATGAGTCCTGCATTTTCAAGTGCTGTAGCGAGTGAAATGCCGCCACCAAATAAAAGCAGGATCCCCCAGGCCATTTTTTTTGTGTCATCCCATTCGAGTATGGAATCAGCATTTTCGGCTTTAGCAGGACATATAAATAATGCGACGGCGCCGATCAATGCAATGATCGAATCATTCAGTTTTAAAAATGACTGGCTTGCATTGATAATATCTTTCGTGATCCACAAACTGGCGGTTGCAATAAAGATCCCCAGCACTCTTTTCTCATTTACCGAGAATGGTCCAAGTTCCGCGATCTCATCCCTGATCAGTTGACGGGTGGCATGATCGGATTTTATTCTGTTGGGGAAAAGCCATTTTACCATCACCCAGTACAGGCTCGCCAGTAATAACACGGCAAGCGGTGTACAGATCAGCATCCAGCTTAGGAAGTCGACACTATAATTATACTTTTTCTCGATGTACGCCACATAGGCCACATTAGGTGGCGTACCGATGATCGTAGCAATACCACCAATATTGGACGCATAAGCGATAGACAACATCAGTGTGAGTGAGAAATTAGCAATGTTGCCATCTCCTTTATTATTCTCCCTCATCACATGTATAACCGAAAGCGCGATGGGAAACATCATCATAGTGGTAGCCGTATTGCTAAGCCACATGCTAAGTAATCCGGTTGAGAGTATAAAGCCGAGGACAATTCTATTACCGCTTGTACCCGTGATCCTGATGATATTAAGAGCGATCCGGCGGTGAAGATTCCATTTCTCGATCGCCAGGCCCAGCATAAACCCGCCCATAAATAAAAAAATGACCGGGTTGGCATATGGCGAAGCTGCCGTTTCCATCGTTGATATTTTCAGCAAGGGAAATAGTACCAGAGGTATCAGCGCTACTACTGGCATGGGCAGTGCCTCCGCCACCCACCAGGTGATCATCAATCCGGCAACCGCAAGCACTTTCGCTGCAGCTGCGTCTACATTAAAGGGATTTACATACAAAAGAAACAGCGAAACGATCACGCCCAACAACAGGGAAATTATCTTCCGTTTCGGCTTGAAAAAACTAAACAAACGCTGGAGGTTTTTTTGTCAAGATACAATGTAAAGCCGAAAGTCAATAGGCGGAATTACAAAAAAATAAGCTGATAATTGACCAGGTATAATTTCCCCGAGCATTGAACTTTATTCAACCAGGGGAAATACTCCGTGCCTTCCATGTTTCCTCTGTGCCTCCGTGTCCTTTTTGGGTCACGGAGGGCACGGAGTTTTGTACGAAGGGCACGGAGAAAATTCAATAAAACCTCTGTGTCTTCCGTGTTTCCTCCGTGCACTCCGTGTCCTACTCTCCGCGAGTGGTACAACACGAATTGACAAGGAAAAACTCACACCTGCCACAGTCAGTAACCCATATTCACCGCGGCCTGCCACTTACAAATGGATTCCCCTTTACATAAAACCTGTATGGTAATAACGCATCTTTACCCGCATAATCCACTCCAATGCGGGGCGACTTGAATATTTTCCTCATACTGTAACTAAATCCATCATCTGCCAGGAAAATACTCCCGCCAACCAGCGAAGTGCCAGTATCGATCGTGTGAATTCCCAATGCTTTTGAAACATTACCCGGACCACGGGTCAGGGTGTCGTCAGG
>JAEYVW010000373.1 GCA_023429365.1 Bacteroidota bacterium | reverse complement strand
TTCCTGGCACTCCTAAAGCCGCCAGGGAATTTCGTGCGGCCTGGGTGGCAACTGTCGCCAATATAAACTGGCCCAGCAAGAGAGGGCTTTCGACTGAAGAACAGAAAAGGGAAGCCATTGAAATGCTGGATTTTTTGAAAGCTCATCATTTTAACGCGGTGATATTCCAGGTGCGTCCACAGGCGGATGCACTTTATAACAGTTCTCTCGAGCCCTGGTCTTACTATCTGAGCGGTGTACAGGGCCGTGCTCCTGAGCCATATTATGATCCGTTGGAGTTTTGGGTAGAAGAAGCACATGAGCGCGGTCTCGAGTTGCATGTGTGGCTGAACCCTTATCGCGCGCATCATGTTGCGGGTGGGGAGGTTAGTGAAAGCTCAGTGGTAAAAACAAAACCGGAGCTGGTAGTGAAATTGAAAGAGGGTTATTGGTGGTTTGATCCTTCCCTGAAAGGAACACAGGATCATGGTGTAAAAGTGGTGATGGATATCGTAAAGAGGTATGACATAGATGGCGTTCATTTCGACGATTATTTTTATCCTTATCCCTCTTATAATGGTAATGAAGACTTTCCAGATAGTACAAGCTGGAAGAGTTATATAGCAGACGGTGGAAAATTATCCCGTGGCGACTGGCGCCGCGAAAGTGTGAATACATTCATACAGCGTTTATACAAAGAGATAAAAGCTGAGAAAAGGCATGTAAAATTTGGATTAAGCCCTTTTGGCATCTGGCGTCCGGGATATCCCGAATCGATCGGCGGCTTTGATCAATATGAAGTGTTATATGCGGATGCAAAACTCTGGCTCAATAAGGGTTGGATAGACTATTTTTCACCACAATTGTATTGGCCGATCAATCGAATTGCGCAAAGTTACCCTGTTTTGCTTGGCTGGTGGTCGGAAGAAAATGCTAAAAATCGCCACTTATGGCCTGGTATCAGTGTAGGCCGCGATACCAGCGCCGTGAATGTGAATGAGACGCTTAGCCAGATCATGATCTCACGCGGGATGTTGCCAGGCAGTAGCGGTGTAGTGCATTGGAATGTAGGCTCGGTTGTCAAGAATCCGAATATGGCTAAAGCCCTTGTTGAAGGACCCTACCGTTCCGATGCCCTTGTTCCTTCAAGCAACTGGCTCGACAATGATGCGCCTGTTGCGCCTACGGTGAACGTAAACCAGTCGAATGATAAAGTAGATATTAAATGGGATCATAGCAATGAGGCGGATGTTTTTCGATGGGTTGTGTATTATCAATATGGCAGGAACTGGAGTTATCGAATTTTAAACGGGGCTGAACGTACGATACAATTGGAGTCACATGATGGCAGAAGTAAGCTGAATGCCGTTGCAGTCACTGCGGTTGATCGTACCGGTAATGAAAGCAGTCGGGCCGAAGTGCATCCCAATATCCTGGCCATTATCCCTCGTTCAGGCTGGCAGGCGGCTGATGCGAGGCCTTATAAGCTACATACACCATCCCGTATCACGGTGCATCATGAGGGCGGACGCCTGCTTACCGCGGCAGATGATGGTGGCAGGAGATTAAAAAATATACAAACCTGGAGTATGGGACCCGACCGCAACTGGACTGATGTGCCATATCATTATCTTATTGCGCCAGATGGGACGGTGTATGAAGGAAGAAACGTCAATACTGTGGGTGAGACCAACACAGAGTACGATCCTACTGGTCATTTACTGATCTGTTTTCTGGGCAACTATGAGCAACAGGAACTTAATCAAAGCTTATTGGATGTGTTGGCAAAGCTGATTGCTCATTTTTGTACGAAACATAATATTTCACCTGAAACCATTGCCACCCATCGCGACCACAGCAGGCAAACCACCTGCCCGGGAAAGAATATCTATCCTTATTTTGAAAATGGATATGTGAAAGAGCGGGTGAAAGCGTTGCTGGAAGAGGGACCCGGTAAATGGAATTAAAGTAAGTGACATGAATCGATATATTATTTTTTTAGGCCTATTCATGTTGATCTTTATTTCGTGCCGTAAGGACGATACCGGTGTTGTGCTATCCCTTCCCGTAAAAACACAATCCGGGGAAAATACTTTTGGGTTTCTTTTAAACGAGTCGGTTTGGACAAACTATGGACAGGTTTGTTTCCCATTTGCTGGAGGATGCAGGGAAAACCTTTCAGGCTTCTATTATTCCAGTGATGGAGATATCAGGCTGGATGCCGATAAGGTTTTTTATAAAAATGGTTCCTGGAGTACTTCTGAAAATATTTCGATCAATCTGACGACGAATTTTCGGGGCATAGGTATATATAGTACATTAAGTCAAGACACCATCAAAGTGGGATATTGGCTTTCTGTACGGGGTCAGCCGGAACAGTCATATTTGCTGTCGGATACCAATCCGGACTTTACGGTTACCGTGTCGAGAATTGATACTTTACACGGCATCCTGTCAGGCGAATTTTCCGGGAAACTATTTAGACGATTAAGTGATACTACGTTTGTGACTTCCCTGACAGATTCGATGGTGATCAGCGATGGCAGGTTTGACATTAAATGGAAGTAATCCACTGGCACGGGTTCCATGAGCTTTGGAATATTGTTTCAGCTTTTTACCTTTACCTGACGCTTCAAAAACAAAATGCATGAAAACAACACCCGAACACGATGCACGAATTGCAAAAATGATATTTGCATCGGTATATCCTCACTATGTTACAAAGGTTGAAAGCAAAGGACGTACAAAGAAAGAATTACACCAGGTGATCGAGTGGCTGACGGGGTTTGATGAGAAGAA
>JAEYVW010000360.1 GCA_023429365.1 Bacteroidota bacterium | reverse complement strand
GAAAAAAGCCGGGTATCAACGGGAACCAAGGGTGTCGGTAAGCCGTTCAATCTTTGCATTGGTAACTGACCAGGATCGTCGTTTCTTCGGTCATGAATCTAACCGGGTTGACAAAATCGGAATGATCGAACCAGGCAGGAACGCCATTTTTGGAAGAAGTTATGCTGCAGAACCGGATCAGCTCATCAAAGAGCTGGCTGAAGATGAAGCGATACAGGAAGCAGACACGATCCTTTTGACAATACCCAATACATTGGGAGTTGATTATAATGTTCACGTGCTTTCTTCGATATTAAAATATGTTGCGCCTGGCTTAGGGTGGCGGTAGAAGCACATAGTTACAGGTTGATATCGGAGCCGCGATCCAAATTGGAGGCGTTGTATTAGATACTTAATAACATACGGTGCCAGAGTCAGGCAATATATCCAATACCTACTTTAAAGCATCGTCATAGCTCTTAAACAACGATTCTACCAGATTATTATCTTTTTTCCTTCTGATTTTTTTCCGGAAATGATTGCTAATTAAAAGAAAAATCAATCCACCTATTAGAAAAATGTTGGAGCCAATAAAATAGGCAATTTGCTCCACGATATTCGGATTGTCAATAAATGGTCGATGACCCCCTATATAACCTATAAGATTGAAGAGAATACAGAGTATGCCTAAAATTAAAAAAATGTTTTTTGCAGCGGTCATGATTCCCGGTTTGTCGTTTTGCGGAGGGTATGTCCAGCCAAGTTATAATAAAACAATGATTGGGGCAAGCGCTTATTAATTAGCTAATTGATAATTGGTACGATGGAATTTGCTCTCACAAATATCCATAAAGGCAGATCAAGGGAGCATGCAAACCACCGGTTGGCTATTCGTAAATTTACGAACAACTAATTGTTAAAGCTCGAGCTAATCTCTTTCAGGAATCAGAACCTGTTTTTATCTTGGAAAAAAATTAACTGCATGAACAAAGCTTTTACTCCCACTGCCAGGATAACCACGAACTACCAGGACAGTTTTGAAAAAGGCAGGCTTTTCGAAGAGTATATTAGCAATCTGTTTACTGAGACGTTCTTTTATCGAAAACAATTACGTAAATCAAAGAAGTTTGATGAAACGTACTATATAAATGATTCATATTTCCCGGATATCGAAATGGAGTTGGTGTTTACAGGCAAACGGAACTACCGGTTTGCCGTGGAATGTAAATGGCGACGGAATTTTAAGAACGGGAAGATCCATTGGGCTGATGACAATAAAATCTGTACTTATCGTATGTTCCAGGATCGGGTGCGTGTTCCGGTATTTGTGGCAATTGGTATTGGCGGTGAGCCTGATAATCCTGAAAAATTATTTCTCACACCATTGAACAATATATACATGAAGAATGAACTTTTTGAAAGTGATCTGAACCCGTTTGAAAGAAATCCACGACGTAGGTTTTATTACGACTACAGGCAATTAACACTTTTATGATTTTTGAAGCACCAGCAAATAAAAAATGCCTTATCGTTATTTAATTCGATAAGGCATTAATATTCTTTAAATTCGACTACGGGTACAACAAATACTTCTTCCGCATCTTTTTATATTCACTCAGTCCCGGTTCCCAGCTTTTGCGGATCTCTTCCTCCGACACACCGTTGATGATCTGGTGACGAAACTCGCTCGTTCCAATTTGAATTTCGATCCTGTTCATTTGATTACTCAATTTGGAATCGAAGAATTTTTCTTTATGAGGATGATTTTTATAAAGCTCCATGATCCACTGAATATTGATCTTTTTGCTTTTTCTCAGTTTCTCTACATCATAGTTGCGCAAATCAAGACCAAAACATTCCTGGTCCATAAATAAAGGGGTTTCTGCCATGCCCTTGATACTGGTGGGCGTAAAAGAGAAAGAATAAATGCCTTTATACTCGGGGCTCCCTAATACCGTGAAAGGGAAATAAGTGCCACGTCCGTGATTGACGTAAACGGCTTCAAACATACAGGTGGAAGGATAGAGCATTACCGCCTGTTGTGTGTTAAGATTGGGCGATGGTTTTACCGGCAAAGTATAAGGCATTTCATGGTCGTAGTTTGCCACCGGGATAATGGTGACCTTACATTTCGCCTTATTATCCAGCCAGCCTTCACCATTGGCCATTTGTGCAAACTCTCCAATGGTCAGTCCATGCGCCATCGGTATGGGAAACATACCAATGCCGGATTTGTGTTTCATATCCAGTATGGGCCCATCGACCAGGTAAGCGTTGGGATTCGGACGGTCCAATAACAGCATTTCCTTATCATTCTCCACGCAGGCATTCATCAGTCGCGAGAGGGCATTGATATTGGTGTAATAACGCACGCCCACATCCTGCAGATCATAGATCAGGATGTCGATGTCTGCCATATCTTCTTTGCTGGGTTTATTTTTTTTGCCATATAACGAAACCAGTGGGATACCGGTAGCTGAATCTATTTCATCGGCCACGGCAACACCTGCACTGGCATTGCCACGGAAACCATGTTCGGGACCAAACACCTTTACGATGTTGATGCCCAGTTTCTGTAGGCTGTCCACCAAGTGAGTTTTTCCAATAATAGTAGTTGGATTGGCCATCACAGCCACACGCTTACCTTTTAAAAGCGGTAAATATTTTTCTGTTTGATCCGCACCGGTGCGTATTGGTTTTTCCTGTGGTTTTTTTTCAGTTAAAAATGCCTGCAAAACAATAAAAAGGACAAACAAAGAGGTAAGTAAAAGCCATTTTTTCATAATATAAATTCAGAAACTAAATATACGCGGAAATGCAAGATCGCTGGCTTATTGGTTAGGTGCATTTCAAATTTTCGCTTAAATCAATTTATCCTTTTAATGACAGGAACCCCAGATCAACCTTATTACTTTAGTAAAAAGTCATATTTCAATAATACCAACCTTATTCCCTTATCCACTGAAAAATAAGGGAATAAGGTTGTTTTCTGTTTAGCTTTTTATGTTACTAAGGTGATAAGGTTTTCACACTGCTATGACAACGCTTATCACCAGTTAAAGAGAAATTTGAAATACACCCTGCTGGTTTGAATTAAATCCTATTAGCACTTTACTATAGGTTGCAAAAAGCCGCAGATTGCAATTACACTTGTCGCTTATTCACCCCGATCCTTACACAAAGCGTGACTAGCTTTGACATTACAAAATTGAAAATTATGCGTAAGATTATTGTAACAACCTTTATGACCCTGGATGGGGTTTTACAGGCGCCCGGTGGACCCGATGAGGATCGTACCGGTGGTTTTGATTGGGGTGGCTGGCAGTTTACCTATTCAGACGAAGCAGCAGGGCAGGCGATCATGAAAATTTTGGAAGCAGATTTTGATTTGCTGTTAGGGCGGCGTACTTATGAAATATTTGCTGCTTACTGGCCCTATCAAAATGATTTTATCGGTCAGAAATTTAACCGCATCAGTAAATATGTAGTGGGCACTTCCGATATTGATACATCCTGGCAAAACACGATCCAGTTGAAAGACGATGTAGTTAACAGGTTAAAAAAGCTGAAGACCGAAGAAGCTCCTGATCTCCTGGTCCATGGCAGCAGTCGCCTGATCCAGACATTACTTTCAAATCACCTCATTGACGTTTTGCATACAATCGTGTATCCTATTACAATTGGCAAGGGGAAAAAACTTTTCGAAGAAGGCACACAACCACAGGAATGGAAAGTGACCCAGTCATTTGTAACTCCAGGTGGAGTGTCGATCATAAGTTATGAGCCTGGCGAGCGCCTTAAAAAAGGAGCTGAACTTCCTGGTACGGTTAGTGATGCCGAAATAGCAAGACGTGAAAAATGGATGCAGGAAGAAAGAAAAAGCAGTGCCCGTTGATGAACATTCGTCGCGGCACTGCTATGCATTTAGTTGAAAAGGGAGTATCTATGATTTGCCCGTAAGCTTTATTCTTTTTTTCCAGAAAATATATGACAGGATTCCCGGCACAATCCAAATAAGCATAAATGCCATCATAGGATCAACTGTTCCTTTCGCAACAGCAATACTGGAATAAACCACTGCGATCAGGTCGAAGAACAAACCGGCATAAGCCCATTCCTTGATCGTCTTAAGTCCCGGGATCAGGATCACCAAAGAGCCGATCAGTTTGGTGATACCGTTGAAGGCAATAAAATAAACAGGATAACCCAGGTAATCATGTATCAGGGCCTTCGAATCGGCATCGACCAGTATACTACCGTATGATGAATAGATCATCAGCCCGGCGAAGAGAATGGTAAATACCCAATAGAGAATGTTGATCGTTTTAGGTTGCATATTTAACAGTTTGAGGTATG
>JAEYVW010000359.1 GCA_023429365.1 Bacteroidota bacterium | reverse complement strand
AGTTCTGAAACACTTCTGTATGCAGGTCAATGATCTCCTTAAAAGTCTGCGTTGTGGGCTGGCGACCGGTGGGATACGCGTTAAAATCGCATATTTCACCGCTATGCCACTCACCCCAGTTACCATAGCCCCTGATGTCGATGCAATATATCACATCACGGTAATTGACACGCTTGCCGGCATGTGGGCCCGACGATGGAGTATATGAGCCGGTCATGATGTGGTCGTTGAGCGCCTCATGTAGTGCCCGGAGACGGCCCAGGTAATTGGGACTATTCCAGTTGGGCACCCAAACCCTATTGCCACTCAGCCAGTCACGGCTATTAGTGGCTTCGGCCTGCATCAGGTTGTGCAGGTACTGCGGATAAGATGAAGTACCTCCGTCGTACGATACATACCCACCATCGGAGTAGTGGGTCATGATACCAAAAGAAAATTTCTGGCCTTTGTTAATCGCACTATTAATAAGGTTGTCAAAATAGGACCAGTTATAAGAGCCCTGGGTAGCTCCCTCGAGACGTGCCCATTCAAACCTGTAATACAGGTCGGGCGATTCGAGGTTATTGGACTCTGTCGGATAATTGATCCTCGCTGTTCCATTATGCCACTGCTCTGCACCACGTCCGGGCGCAATAAAATCAGGGTCACTATAAGGAATGGCGTTAAAGGAAAAATTGGCGGTGCCTTGAGATAAGGCCAGATTGGAAATGAATAAAAACGCTACCGCAAACTGAATAAACAGATTTCTGCCAGGGTAAAATAGCTTCATAGGTACTGGATTTTCACTGATACTGGATTATGAAACCTTTTTGCCTTAACCTCGACTCAGGATTTCATATTAACTTGTTTTCTAACAAATCAACTGCTCAAGATTATTTCAATTTCTTTGCCAAAAGAAGAGACGCTAAAGAAATGTGAATAAAAGGGGGATTTTTTTGGAAAGTCTACGTCGTATTTATTCTATTTTCCATACCGCCACTTATTCCGGATCAATTTTGCCTGGAAAACGCGCCGGGAAGCCCCTTCCTTATATACTAAGTAGATATTCTTAGAACTAAGTAAAAACCTAAAAAAGATTTATATTTTTACGGTAGAACGGCCGTACTATTAATGATGGTTATAATCAGCCAGCCGGGAAAGTAGTTTATAGCGAAAGAGTATATTTTTATAAAAGTTACCATGAATCAACGTCTCGCCACCCTATTACGAATTACGTTTGTTATCCTGGATATACTCGTTTTGAACCTGGTATTTATTATTTGTCAATACGTTTTCAGGGATGTGATCGCATTAAACAAGGTTCAATACACGTACCTGTGGTTTTTTTCCAATGCCGCCTGGGTAGCGGCCAGCTGGGCCACCCGCATATACCAGGACGCCTATATATATTCCTTTGAAAAGTTCTCCCGCCGCACGGTTACTGCATTTGCTTACCTGCTGGTA
The DNA here is from genome assembly GCA_023429365.1 of Bacteroidota bacterium. Taxonomy (GTDB): domain Bacteria; phylum Bacteroidota; class Bacteroidia; order Chitinophagales; family Chitinophagaceae; genus Terrimonas_B. The sequence goes on along the minus strand of JAEYVW010000359.1, from coordinate 2,652 downwards.
TTTGAAATGCTGTACCTGTTTTTTAATAAGGACAACCAGATCTCCCGGTTGTTCCTGGTCAGCATACTTTCATCCTTTGCCATCAGCCTGCTTATCAATCGTTTTCTTCACCTGGCTATGCAGCATTTTTTCCAGAACAAAGACCATATTGTTCGTAAGGTGATGATCATCGGTTACAACGAGAGAGGAAAGAAGCTGGCGAGTTACCTGGAGCAGGAGCCAATCAAAACAGAGATCGTTGGGTTTTGCGAAGAGCATGAAAATGTCAACGAGCTTTCTATATACCCGATCATCGGAGGGATCAGTGATGCCATCACCGCGTCCAAGCAATACGAGGTCACCGAGATATTTTCCACTATCGCGCCTGAGCAGCAATCGGGCATTTACAAACTGATCAGCGATGCAGACCAGGCCTGTATCCGCTTCCGGATCGTACCCGATTTCAACCATTTTATACGCAAACCCGTCCACCTGGATTATCTCAAGGATATTCCGGTGTTATCGTTGAGAAAAGAGCCGTTGGACGATGTGGGTAATCGTATCAAAAAACGCCTTTACGACCTGGCCATCAGTTCGCTGGTGATCATATTCATACTTTCGTGGTTAGTACCTATTATCGGCCTGTTGATCTGGCTCGATTCACGCGGCCCAATTTTCTTCCGTCAGCAAAGAAGCGGCAAGGGGGGTAAGACTTTTAATTGCATTAAGTTCAGGAGTATGAAGGTCAATAAGGAGTCGAATGAAAAGCAGGCTACTAAAAACGATTCCCGTGTGACGCGACTGGGAGCCTTCCTCCGCAAGTCCAATCTTGACGAGATGCCACAGTTTCTTAATGTATTCCTGGGTGATATGAGCATCGTGGGTCCGCGCCCTCATATGCTCAAGCATACTGATGACTATTCCAAGCTGCTTAATAAATATATGGTACGCCATTTTCTCAAACCCGGAATCACGGGCTGGGCGCAGATCCATGGCTTTCGTGGAGAAATAAAACACATGCAGGATATTAGCAACCGCGTGGAGTACGATCTTTGGTATCTTGAAAACTGGAGCCTCTGGCTCGACACCCGTATTATCCTGATGACCGCGTTCAACATGGTAAAGGGAGAAAAAAACGCGTATTAACCGTATATCACCAGGACCCCGATGAAAAAACTATATCTACCGCTTTTGCTTTTTTTCCTGACAGGCTGCCTTTCGGCACAAGATAACTTTCCCCCACGCATCCAAACCATAGTACACCCCATCGGCGAAGACAAGGTTAGTATTGAGGTCACAGAATTCGGCGATAAAAAAGACATTGTTTTTATCAACCTGCATGCCGATGAAACGACCTCCGTTGAAAGTGCGCAAAAGATCCTTGAGAAAAAAGGAGGATTTTTGATAAGGATATTAAATGATAATAAACGTAATATTAGTTTTCGTATCAAAGAACAGACCTACTCTGTCGATCCAAACCGGATCTTTTCCCGTACCGGTATAGAACGATCATTGAAAAAATCTGGCAATACCAGCCCTACCGCTATTAATGAAGTTGAAAAACTGGCCAGCCGCCTCCTCTCGCTGCTGCCTAAAGGATTTACCTGCGTGATCGCGCTTCACAACAACACAGATGGCGCCCTGTCGATCCAGAGTTATATGCCGGGTGCCGAGTATGGCAGCGATGCACAGGAAGTATTTGCCAATCACAAAATGGATCCGGATGATTTCTTCCTGACCACCGACAGCGTCCTGTTCCAGCAACTTTCATCAGCCGAATACAATACAGTACTGCAGGACAATGCCCGCGTGCAGCAGGATGGTTCACTAAGCGTATACTACGGAGAAAAAAATTTTTGCTACCTCAATTGCGAGACTGAACATGGGAAACTGGAAACGTATACTCAAATGCTTGAAGCAGCGCTTCATTTTCTGAAAAAATAAAGAAGTGGAAATGGTTGCCAGTTAATCCTCCATTGCTGCCGGTAAGGCGGTGAGACGGGAAGAATTTTTAAGTGGCGTAGTTCGATAAAAAGGAAAAATGGAAAGAGTGTTCTCACCGTCTTCCCGTCTCCCCGGCCAATTAAAATATATGTTAGTGGTGTAATAAGATAAAAAGTAAAACTGAAACGGTATTCTCCTCGTCTTCCCGTCTCCCCGGCCAAATAAAATATATGTTAGTGGTGTAATAAGATAAAAAGGAAAGCTGAAAGGGTATTCTCACCGTCTACCCGCCTCCCCGGCCAATTAAAATTTATGTTACATGCTAATCTTCCATTGCTGCCGGTAAGGCGGTGAGACGGGAAGAATTTTAAAGCAGCGTAAGACGGATAAAAAGGAAAAGAGGAAAAGATGTTCTCACCGTCTTCCCGCCTCCCCGGCCAAATAAAATTTATGTTAGTGGCGTAATACGATAAAAAGGAAAAGAGGAAAAGATGTTCTCACCGTCTTCCCGACTCCCCGGCCAAATAAAATTTATGTTACATGCTAATCTTCCATTGCTGCCGGTAAGGCGGTGAGACGGGAAGAATTTTTAAATGGCGTGGTTCGATGCTGCCGGTAAGGCGGTGAGACGGGAAGAATTTTAAAGTGGCGTAGTTCGATAAAAAGGAAAAATGGAAAGAGTGTTCTCACCGTCTTCCCGTCTCCCCGGCCAATTAAAATATATGTTAG
>JAEYVW010000407.1 GCA_023429365.1 Bacteroidota bacterium | reverse complement strand
AAACAAATGGAACAGCAGGTCGAGTTTATCGTAGCAAGCGATAATGAAGATCCTGTAGGCTTTGCCTCGTTCTCCTCAACACACCCGGACGTTTATAAACTGCATAAAATTTATGTGCTCCCCTCACAACAGGGAAAAGGAACGGGAAGGATGATGGTAGACTATGTGAAACAACAGGCTGCTTCATCTGGCGCGAAATTCCTTCAATTGAATGTCAATCGATATAACAATGCCCGGCACTTTTATGAGAAACAGGGTTTTGCAGTCATCCGTGAAGAAGATATCGATATCGGCAATGGATTTTTCATGAATGATTATGTGATGCAGTTAAATCTGGATTAAGAAGAACTTAAGCGGCTACGAACTACAAACTTCTAACTGTTAACTATGCTCAACTTCTGCGCCATCTTCGCGCTCATGCTATCCGAATAAGGACCATAAGCATTCACCAGCACGCCCTTTAGTCCTGTTTTACTTTCGATACCATAAACGATGGCCTCATCAGCAGGATCTGTATTACCTTCAAAGCGGTACACTTCAACGATTTCGAAATCTGCAGGATCGAACTTATCCTGGTGGCAGACGATGCAGTTCTCGTCCAGGTTAAAATCAGTGGTAAACCCTCTTTTCTTAAGACCATTCACCGCAGCAGTAACTGTGTCATATACGTGCATAACTTATTGTTTGGGGTGTTTCCAAAGTTACGGAACCTGGAGTGGGAAAAAACTGATCTAAGCTGGCAGAGGCAGAATTACACTTTAATTTATGTGATAGCGGCGGTTCGGGGCTACGAACTACTAACTGCTAACTCAAAACTAATACCGTAACTTTGCCGCCGAAATAAAAACAATACAATGTCTACAGCAACTAAATCAATTGATTTTTCCCTGCCTTATAAAGTGGCGGATATTTCCCTGGCTGAATGGGGTCGCAAGGAAATCCGCCTGGCCGAAGCCGAAATGCCCGGCCTGATGTCGATCCGTGCCGAATATGGTCCTTCCCAACCCCTGAAAGGCGCCCGTGTCGCAGGATGCCTCCACATGACGATCCAGACCGCGGTATTGATCGAAACCCTGGTAGCACTTGGAGCTGAAGTTAAATGGAGTTCCTGCAATATCTTTTCTACCCAGGACCATGCGGCCGCTGCTATCGCAGCTGCCGGTATTGGCGTATTTGCCTGGAAGGGTCAGTCGCAGGAAGAAGCTGACTGGTGTATTGAACAAACCCTTTTCTTTGGTGGCCAAGACAAGCCGCTAAATATGATCCTTGATGACGGTGGTGACCTCACCAATATGGTGCTGGACACTTATCCTGAACTGGTGCAGCATGTGAAAGGTATCTCTGAAGAAACCACAACAGGTGTTCACCGCCTGTACGAAAGAGTGGCCAAGGGCACCCTGCCTGTACCCGCCATCAATGTGAATGATTCTGTTACAAAATCAAAGTTTGATAATAAATACGGCTGTAAGGAATCGCTTGTTGACTCCATTCGTCGTGCTACCGACGTGATGCTTGCCGGCAAGATCGCTGTAGTAGGTGGCTATGGCGATGTAGGTAAAGGTTCTGCTGCATCCCTGGCTGGAGCCGGTTGCCGTGTGATAGTTACTGAAATAGACCCGATCTGCGCCCTGCAGGCCGCTATGGATGGATTTGAAGTAAAACGTATGATCGATGCGGTGAAAGAAGCCGATATCATTGTGACTGCTTCCGGCTGCCGCGACTTGATCACAGGTGCTCATTTCAAGCTAATGAAAGACAAGGCTATTGTTTGCAATATCGGTCACTTCGACATCGAGATAGACATTGCCTGGCTGAACACAAATTATGGTCATACCAAGGACACAATTAAGCCACAGGTAGACATTTATAATATCGATGGTAAGGACGTGATCATTCTTGCCGAAGGACGCCTGGTAAACCTGGGTTGTGCGACCGGTCACCCCAGCTTTGTAATGAGTAATTCGTTTTCGAACCAGACCCTGGCTCAAATAGAGCTGTGGACCAACCATAAGAACTACGAAAACAAGGTATATGTGCTGCCGAAGGTCCTGGATGAAAAAGTGGCCCGCCTGCATTTGGCCAAAATTGGCGTGGAACTCGATGAGCTGACCACGGCACAGGCTGAATACTTAGGTATTAAGAAAGAAGGGCCGTTTAAACCGGAACTTTATAGATACTAGCAGGGGGTCATGAGTACTTAGCCGGGAGTCCGTTTCGCAACCACGAAACGGACTTTTTGTTAGAAGCTTATCCAACGGCCGACCAAGGGATTTGTATTACATAAAATCAATAACTATTGATTATCAATACCCTGCCATTTGAGCATGACTTATTTTCAGTAAACTATTTTCTTCCCCACTGCACTGATTTACACAAAGGTATACATGCCGCGTATATTTCCTAAGAGTAAAACATTATGAGAACCGGGTTTTGCTGAGTAGGTTTGCCCCGGTTGAGTTTACAACCTTTCAGTACACTGCATCGGAAAACTGAGAAACCCGAATCACCGTACCCCCTGATGCAAACCGTACTTCATTTTCCAATATTCTATAGTTAAATTCCTTCCAGATCTCCTATGCTGAACTTTTAATCCAAACCTCCGGGTCGGCATTGTTTTACCCTAAAAAAGAAAACGATGTTGAAAAGGAAATTAATTCGTACTGTTCTTTTTGTTAGTGGATTATTA
>JAEYVW010000326.1 GCA_023429365.1 Bacteroidota bacterium | reverse complement strand
TATACCTGCCACCTGATCTCATCATCAAACACAACGGAACGAACCGGCGAATAGGTAAACTGACCATCCAGGTCAATAATCTTCAGACGATAATAACGCACACCCTGCTTAAGAGCTTCGGCGTCGGTAAAGCTATAATGCTGTTCGGTTGTAGTATTCCCGCCACTATTTACAGAACCTATCTTCACAAAATTATTATGATTGAAAGCATCGTTTCCACGTGCCAGCTCAATTTCAAACCGGTCTGAATTCATTTCAGATGCTGTTGACCAATTGAGCAGCGCATCACCCTGGTCGTTTTTCCTCACAACAAAATTTATTAGCTCGACGGGTAGCGGTTGATCCAGCGTTGGACCTCCATTATTTAACCAAAACTCAGAAAAATCAAGCACCCTGAACTCCGCATAATAACCCTTATCGAATGGAACCTTTCTCACGTTGGCTGGCAGGATAAATGAATAGCTGCCACCTGTATTGTCAGCCAGCGTACCATTTTCCAGCGCGTCATTGGTATGACTGTATTTTGTGACACCCAATTCATACGCGGAAGCTGGCTTGCTACAGGTGCCGCAGCCTGTCGCGCTGATCAATGCTTCTGTTTCTGTATCGAGGAAATAGAATCTTACTTTAGCGGAATCGGCCAGGCTGGTATTGGCTGGTTTGATAGTGATATTTCGGTTGTGATAATATTGTCCTGAATTGATACGCACGGCGCCGCTATGTATGAAAGCCTGCACATCAGTATTACCCATGTTCTGGCCATTGGGGTGTACCGAAGCAATGATCTTTCCGTCTGTAACAAAATCGATCCAGTTAGTTCCCGCCAGGTTTACCTGGTTTACTACATCACTGGTAAATGGCGGTCCATCGTATATACCGTAGACGCTGTCATAAATATGAATATCATCTATAGCGATACCTTCGCGGGTTACAAAAGGATCCGACTCCATCACAAACCTTAGCCTGAGCCGGTTAAATCCTGAAGGCAAGGGAATACTTGCCACATGCCAGCGGGTGTAGTCCTCCACGCTCCATAATGCATTACCCGCAAAGTTGCGATTGTACCAATTGGTGCCCTCACCATTTGTTCCAAGTCTTGTCCATGTTTTGCCGTCGGCGGAGTATTCCACGTAAGCGGCATCGCAAAGCGAGGTTACGCAGTCTTCGATATCCAGCGCCACGCTAAAGCTCAGCATGGGGTTGGACAACCCGGTAATATCAAAGCAGGGAGAAACCAGGTAAGACTTTTCAAGATTGTTGTGATGTCCGCCCAAACTTGTCTTCCAGGCCTGTGTACCACTTGCAGCTTTATTTATTTGTGGCGATGAAGGTGTGCCGTATTGCCATGATACGCGTTTTCCTTCGGTATGCCATCCGCCTTCATCCAGTTCAAAGTCCTGCAGGTAAGGGAAACCAGCTACCAGAGGTGCGTTGTAGATCGTGATTTGTGTTGTGTCATTATCGTGGAATGAATCGGACCCCAGGTCAACCCACACTTTCACAGTGTGATAGCCGGGCGCAGAAAGATCCGCCGTAGCCGCGAATGTATAGGACACCGTTGTTTTGCCAGCTATCGACGGGATTATTTCAGTGATAACCGCACCACCATCGACCTGGAGATTAACAGGTATTGTATTTAAAGTAGCACCTACAGCATTTCGTACACTCACCCGCACGGGCACCAGGTTGCTTAGGTCACAACTGGCGGTCGTGGGCGTGTCAATACTGATCATTTGAATATCATTCGCTACACGATAAAGCCTTACATCGTCAATTGTATACCCCGAACCATTTTCATTATCAGTTGTGTTTAGCTGACCCCACTGACCCCACCTCACCTGGAAGCTTGATGAAAACGCCTGCTGCGGGCCGGCGGCATCGAGGATATTATTAAGTTCAATGCTGGCGGAGCGTTTAAATATTCCCGCGTCGGCCTGGTCAGCATACAGGTCATATACTTCGATCCAGGGATCCTGGTCGCTACCCCGAATCCATACCTTATTTGCCGGGTGTGAAAACTGGCCGTGATGTTTGTAAAGGAAATCAAGCCTGATATCATCCACTGCCGTGTTATAACCCTGCAGGTTAAATGTACCGGTAAGTGAATCCGTATTACCGGCGGCCGTATAATGTGATACATCCAACGTTAATGCCTTTGACCCCGATGATGCGATACCTGTATTGATAAAACTGCGTACCTGGCCAAATGCCGTAGTAGCGTTGAAATCATACCGGTCAAGACCCGGAAGCCCCATTTGCTGCCCAGTGATTTCAAATACCGGGGCCGATTCCATATCGTCGATAAAATCGGTGGTAAGATCAATAAATGGATTATCCAGTTGTCTGAATTTCTTACTCATCGTATCATTCTGCTGGAATGGATCGCTGGCGTAGGACACATAAACTTTCAGATCATAATCACCTACGGCCGACATATCAATAGGCGCCGCGAATGTATGGTTGTAAGAAGCCCTATTGCCAATACTTGGTGGAGCAATCAATTCAACCACGGGAGCATTGTTGTTGAGAATATAAGCTACCTGGATATTTCCGCTGGTACTTGCGTTGTCGAGGTTTTCAATTCGTACTGTAACGGGAACATTATTTGACAATTCAGTAGATGTAAACCTTCTGCCATTCGAAACCGGTGAAATGATCGCATCAACTTTCAGATCATTGTCAGAAACAGATCCGCTGCATGTTCCCGTTGTCGGCAGCCTTGAGATCGCCGTAGCCCTTCTGCCAGACTGCCCATTGATACGGGCCCTGACGGTCACCCAATAAGTTGTATCCCTTGATAGCCCGCCGAAAATATAATTGGTAGAAGTAGTGGTTGCAACCGGCGTCATTTCTCCAACCCCATTAAATATCATCACCTCGTAATCAGAGGCACCGGTCACAGCTGTCCAGTTCAGATTGATATATCCTTCGCACTGGTTGGCGGAAGGTGCAAGCGTCAAAGTGGGTACGCCGAGAATGGTGAAAGCGTCGCTGATGCTTTCGATACCGGTTCCGTTATGGATGACTTTGATCCTGGCCTGTTCCGTGGCTACCGCTGGTACTGTCCAGGCCAGCTGGCGAAGGCCGGCAGAAACATTTGCACCATTTGGTACATTGCTCCAGCTTGCACCATTGTCATCTGAAAATTGTATTGTGAAATCGTTGGACGGATTACCATAAGATTCCCATTGAATATAAACCGCATCACCACCCTGAAGTTTTTCATCACCTGCTGGATAGGTCACTAAAGTAGAGACTGGTATAGTGTCGAAAACGAGGTAATACGTGTGCTGGCCACCGAAGGGAATCGTTGTGCCATTGATCAAAAAATTATAAGTGCCTGGTCCCGGATTGTTGATCACCACCTGCTCGATATTATTGATATGATCGGCGCCAGTCGTAGCGGGATTTGCCACAGCAGCAGGATTCACATCTAATATCTGTGGAAGATGCACTGTGGCGGCCGGGTCTGTCACACTAAGGTCGAGGTCATTCACCAGAGCATTGGAGGCGAATACGGCTGCTGCTGAATCGTTCCAGTATAGCATTACTTTCAATTGGGCTATAGACGAGCCTGCCGGAATCGTAATCGAATGACTGGTATTTCCTGCAGCAGCCACAGTTCCGTTGAAGTAGTTGTTGTTTTCCAGCATCGTCACGGAACGCAACAGGTTCATCTGACCAAATCCATGTACGAAATCGATGCCAGGTGTACCAATATCGCTTGCACCGTTACAGAGCAGGGCTTTCATCAACCCGTTTTCCGGGTTATTTCCACTATTAAGTTGCCCGTATCTTTCATACAAAAGACCGAGACCACCGCTGATTGCGGGTGCTGCCATACTGGTCCCGGTATTGGCCGCATAAGTATTAGTAGGTGCAGTTGAAAAAACCTGGGTGCCCTGTGCTACGATCTCCGGTTTGAGTCTACCGTCCCGAACAGGTCCGCGACTCGAATTGTTGTACACCACGCCATCCGCATCTATATTGCCGATACAAATGATATTCTTTGCAGCCTGGTAACCGCCGAGTACGGTACCATATTTCGCAGGGAACGGACTACAAATCTCACTACCGCTATTACCGACAGCAAAAACATGTTGCAGATTAGGCATCATAAACGCTTGCTGATCCATTACACGTGATGCCAGGTCGTAGACTCCAAAACCGTTGCAATCAGTGACATCACCGTAAGAATTGTTGGTGATGGTCATTCCAAAATCCTGTACATAGGTTGGCGCATTCCAAAGTATTCCCGAAAAACGCTGGGCGATAATCGTGGATCTTGGTGCAAAACCAGTATACAATTCATTCCTGATCCCTGCACCTGCCAACGTTCCCATCACATGGAGGCCATGCGAGCCTCCGGCATTAGGCGCCCTGTTGATCAGCCGGCCATTGAAATCCATATGACGGGTAGGATCTGAATCATCGCCCACACCAATCACGACACCTTCACCCTTGAGATTGCGACCACCGGGCGACGATGCACCTAAAATATTTGCTTTGGTACTGGCCCGGCTTTTATTGTTTAGAGGCTGATCTTCCCCGGGTGCCGGCTGTATGTACTCGACAAATGGCAACGCAGCCAGTTCACGCAGCCTGCCGGTACTTACCCGGGCTATGACGATATGATAACTTTTGAATTCTGAAGAGACAATTTCAAAACCACCGGTTCCCATTTCCTTTTTCACTTCCTCATAAGAGAAAGATCCTGGAAAACTGATCCAAACCTCGACAGTACGGGTGGATCTTTCTGCAGTTATGTATCTGGCAAGTCCAGGTTCGAGTTTTTGTTCGGGGAGCAATTCGAATACAGCTCTTGCTGAATGCTTTTTTAATAAAACTGCGTCAAGTGATCCTGTTAATGTTGCAGCATATGCTTTGTTGGGAACATAATCGAGGAGCTCAATACCGGCTTGCTTTAACTCTCTTTTCTCCTTTTCACCGGGTATGCTCTCAAATTGAATAATGATAAAAGATTTGCCTCCGGGTCGTCTTGCGAGGTTCATATCGCTAATCTTCTCTTCGGTAATATTTTCAACCGGGATAAAAGAACCGCTTTTCAAGGAGATGCGATAGCGATCATCACCTGGCAGTTGCGCCTGTCCCTGCACAGGCACTAAACAGACCCATAACAGGATAGCCATCAAAGGAACAGGATTGAATCTCATAAGAAGTTAATATGTTATAAAAATATAACAATTAGTGCGAACTAAAATAAGCTTAGGCTGTAATTTCCTTTTCGGCGAAACAGTATTGGTGCAGGTTGTTCAGAAAACGCTTCATCTCATTCATACCTTCTATTGGCTCTGCAATGAGCATGAATAACTTACCAGTTTGCTTAAGCCTGGCTTTATTGGTACCGGTTTGCAGGAAGTTGATGATATTATTAAACAGAGGTGATTCGAAATAATGTGAGTCGGGCCGGTTGATGAAATAACAACGCAGCGTACCTGATTTTAGCGACATCTTCTCAAAACCCAGATCTATTGCCAGTTTCCTGCAGTTGATCGTCGTAAACAGATCCTCCACCTGCGTGGGTACGGGGCCGAAACGATCAGTTAGTTCCTGGTGCATATTCCGGAGATCTTCTTCGGTTTCGCAATTGTCCAGCCGCTGGTATAAGGACAGGCGTTCCGCAATACTCTCCACATAATCGTCGGGGATCAGTATCTCGAGATCGGTATCAATTGTACAGTCTTGCACATAGTCATCCTGCCGGGTTATTTCTTCTTTAAACAGGTCGCGGAACTCGGAGCGTTTCAGTTCACGGATGGCTTCATCAAGGATCTTCTGGTACATTTCAAAACCGATTTCTGCCATAAACCCGCTTTGCTCGCCACCAAGCATATTTCCGGCGCCGCGAATATCGAGGTCGCGCATGGCGATCTGGAAACCACTTCCCAGTTCACTGTGTTGCTCGAGGGTCTGCAGACGTTTCCTCGAATCAGTGGGTAAGGTGCTCATGGGTGGCGCCAGCAGGTAACAAAACGCTTTTTTATTACTACGTCCCACCCTGCCGCGCAACTGGTGCAGGTCGCTCAGGCCAAACTGGTGAGCATTGTTGACGATAATGGTATTGACATTAGGAATGTCCACGCCGCTTTCAACGATATTGGTACAAACCAACACATCGTATTTGCGATCTATGAAGTCAAGTATTCTTTTTTCCAGGTCATGCCCTTCCATTTGTCCATGCGCATAACCAATACTCAGATCAGGACAAAGACCCTGTATGATCGAAGCCATTTCAGCGAGCCCGCTGATGCGATTGTAGATTACAAATACCTGGCCGCCACGTTCCGTTTCAAAATATATTGCATCGCGTATAAAATCCTGGTTGTAGACCTGCACTTCGGTCTGTATCGGTTGCCGGTTGGGAGGCGGTGTATTGATTATACTCAGGTCCCTTGCGCCCATCAGCGAAAACTGCAGGGTACGAGGAATGGGTGTCGCAGTAAGTGTGAGACAATCCACCGTGGTTCGCAGCGTCTTGATCTTCTCCTTATGACCAACGCCGAATTTTTGTTCCTCATCGATGATCAGCAATCCAAGGTCTTTAAACTTCACATCCTTACCCAGGATACCATGCGTTCCGATTAATATGTCGATCTTACCTTCGACGAGCTTTTTTAGCGTTTCTTTTTTCTCTTTTGCCGTTTTGAAACGGTTGATATAATCAACGGTGACGGGGAAATCTTTCAGGCGGTCAGAAAAGGTTTTGAAGTGCTGGAAGGCAAGAATGGTAGTTGGCACCAACACCGCAGCCTGTTTTCCATCCACGCAGGTTTTGAAAGCCGCCCTGATGGCAACTTCTGTTTTTCCAAAACCCACATCACCGCAAACCAGCCGGTCCATCGGTGATGAGGACTCCATATCTTTTTTTACATCCGCTGTTGCTTTACTCTGATCGGGCGTGTCTTCATATATAAACGAAGCTTCCAGTTCGGTTTGTAAATAGTTATCGGGTGAATGAGCAAAACCCTGCTGAGCCTTTCGTTGCGCATACAACCTGATCAGGTCGAAGGCAATTTCTTTTACTTTGGTCTTGGTCTTTTCTTTCAGTTTATTCCATACATCACTACCCAGCTTATTCACTTTCGGCACACTACCTTCCTTGCCGGTGTATTTGGCAATTTTATGTAGTGAATTGA
>JAEYVW010000307.1 GCA_023429365.1 Bacteroidota bacterium | reverse complement strand
GGTGTAAAAAGACAATCGGCGACATTACGTCCTTATCATTCTGCGGGAGAGTATAATTTTAATCGCGGCATAGGTATTACCATTAGGAAGCGCAACCTGGAAGCAACTGCTTTTGCTTCGCTTCGTAGTCTAAGTGCTAATATTAATACAGATACTGCGACCCGGGAGAATTATATCTCCTCGATACTTATGTCAGGTCTGCACCGTACCGAATCCGAACTTTCCAACCGCAACCAGCTACGTCAAATTTCATTTGGAGGAAATTCGAAATGGTATGGAAAAACCTGGCATCTAGGTATTAATGCTGTGTATTATCGTTTTTCATTACCCATCAGGAAAAGAGATGAACCCTATAATTTATTCGCCATTCGCGGCAGGTCCTGGTATAATTTGAGTGTTGATTATAGCTACACATTTAAGAATCTTCATCTTTTTGGCGAAGCCGCCATAGATAAAAATCTCAACAAAGCATTTCTACATGGGATGTTATTGAGTGTAGATCCAAGTGTTGATATCTCCCTTGTCCATCGTGCCATTCCCATGCAGTACCAGGCTGTAAACGCCAATGCATTTACAGAAAATACAAATCCCAGCAATGAAAATGGTTTCTATATTGGAGTCAGTGTACGGCCTTTACCCTCATGGCGTATTGATTTATATAGTGATCTGTACAAGTTTCCCTGGCTGAGATTCCAGGCTGATGCACCCGGAGTGGGAAAAGAGTTTTTGGCGCAGTTTACCTATACTCCTAACCGGCAAACCGAAATTTATACCCGATTTCGAACTGAAGCAAAGCAGGTCAATACAGCAGTGTTAGGTCATGCGTTGAATGTACTCGCGGCGATACCCAGGCAAAACTGGCGGATACATGCGAGTTATAAGATCGGCCAGACGATAACGCTACGGAATCGTGTTGAGACGGTATGGTATAATAAGAAGGAGAAATATCTTGCCGAACAGGGCTTTCTCATTTTTATCGACGTGATCTATAAGCCTTTGATGAAGCGGTTTTCCGGGCTGATGCGCTTGCAGTATTTTGAAACAGGTAGTTATGCATCGCGATTATATGCATATGAAAATGATGTGATGTATAGCTATTCCATTCCTGTTTTTTTTGATAAAGGGTATCGCTATTATTTCACCATCAACTACGACGTAAGTAAAAAGCTGAGTCTTTGGTTGCGATGGGCACAAACCATCTATCGTGATAAAGAGAGCGTTGGCTCAGGACAGGATGAAATTGCAGGCAATCGCAAAACGGAAATAAAGCTGCAGGTGGCCTATCTTTTTTAATTCATTTTAAGGCTGTTAGATTCTTTCTTTTTGAAGAATGTTAAAAAAAGCTCAATTTTGACGCAGCAAGTCTCCAAAACAGGGTGTCTTACGATCAATCGCAACCAAACTAGCTGGTTATATCGGAGCTAACTGCCCATCTAAGGTTAGCGCAGATTTGAGGAAATTGGATCTCTCTCTGTTGAACTACACAAGCTGAACAACAAGTCACTGTCTTCCAAGCCGGAGGTGCATTTTTATTTGTGTACATCTAAATCAAATTCACATGAGAAAAATCGCATCACTGTGCGCAGTGCTGATGCTATGTCATGTTTTGGCATTCGCACAGACGAAAACTGTTACCGGGCAGGTGAGGGACAACAATGGTGTACCAGTTCCCTTTGCCAACATTACAATCAAAGGCACCAATACAGGTGCATCAGCCGATGCCAACGGCAATTTCACAATCCAGGTACAGGAAGGACAAACTCTTGTTGTCAGTTCGGCCAGTTTTGCCGAGCAGGAAATAACAATAGGTCCCTCATCAACGATCACGATAAACCTCGAGCCGCAGGGCGCTTTACAGGAAGTAGTGGTGACCGCCCTTGGCGTGAGGCGTGCCAAGAATACACTTCCCTATGCAGCACAACAGGTTCGCGGTGATGAAGTGACCAATGTGCGCCAGGCGAATGTAGGCGCAGCATTATCAGGAAAGGTATCAGGTCTAGAGATCAGGCAGGGCAATTCAATCGGGGGCTCTACCAATATCGTGATCCGTGGTACCAAATCCCTGACGAATACCAACCAGGCATTGTTTGTGGTTGATGGCGTGCCTATTGATAACTCTGTCACCAATACTGCCAATCAAACAACAGGTCGCGGTGGTTATGACTATGGTAACGCAGCCGCAGATATTAATCCCGACAATATTGAAACCATCAATGTGCTTAAGGGCGCGGCGGCTTCTGCCTTGTACGGCTCACGTGCAGCCAATGGCGTGATCATGATCACTACTAAGAAAGGAAGGAAAGGCCTCGGCGTAACGATCAACTCTGGCCTGATCTTCGGAACAGTTGATAAAGAAACCTATGCCAAATACCAGAATGAATATGGTGCTGGCTATGCCACATCGGGTTATGGCGCTCCTGATCCCAATGGCGGCTTCTTTTACTTTGATGCCAATGGAGATGGAATTGATGATCTCGTGGTGCCCACCAGTGAGGATGCTTCCTATGGTCAAAAGTTTGATCCCAACCTGATGGTTTATCACTGGGATGCTTTCGATCCCAC
>JAEYVW010000250.1 GCA_023429365.1 Bacteroidota bacterium | reverse complement strand
CAATCCGTGAAATCCGTGCAATCTGTGGCTTATTCGTGCCATTCGTGGCCTATCCCAACTACGAAGGTTTATCCAATGAACAACGTCCAATGAACTGTAACTATTAATTTATGACCAGATTTACACTGTTGACCTTATCGTTGATTATTTCAGGATTTGTGCAGGCTCAGAGCATAAAAGGAAAACTGGCCGATGCAACCGATCAAAAACCCCTCTCAGGTGCTACCCTGAGCCTTCTGGATGTAAAAGATTCATTATCAATTAAAAATACAGTTTCCGACAAAGACGGGGCCTTTCAATTTACAGGCCTTTCAATGGGAAGCTATTATCTCTCAGTCAGTTTTATCGGCTACGATGAATTTCGCCAGGTGGTAACGCTTAGCGACTCTTTACCCAATGCGGATCTGAAAACCCTTTCTGTTCCCAAAGCTTTACTGCAGTTGGGCGGCGTAACGGTTTTGGCTAAGGCCGCGCCGGTTATCCAAAAAGGTGATACCACGCAATTCAGCGCCAGCCAATTTAAAGTAAACCCCGACGCGAGCACCGAAGACCTTATTAAAAAAATGCCAGGTATTACGGTTGATCGTGATGGTACGGTTACTGCACAGGGCGAGCAGGTAAGAAAAGTAACGATCGACGGAAAAGATTTCTTTGGTGATGACGCATCAGCCGCCTTACGTAATCTTCCTTCTGATGTTGTAGATAAAATACAGGTTTTTGATCGCCTGAGCGACCAGGCCCAGTTTACAGGTGTCGATGACGGTAATTCTGTGAAGGCATTAAACATCGTTACAAAATCCGGTATCAAGAATGGCCAGTTTGGCCGCGTGTATGCTGGTGCGGGTACAGAGGGTCGGTATATGGCCGGCGGAAATGTAAGCACATTTGATGGCGATCGCCGGCTTTCCATTGTCGGTAATTTTAACAATATCAACCAACAGAATTTTGGTTCACAGGACCTGCTGGGAGTTACAAGTAGTGGAGGCGGACGCGGAGGTAATTTCGGTGGCCGTGGTGGTGGACCCAGGGGCGGGCGTGGCGGCGGTGGTTTTGGTGGTGGTGAAAATTTCCAGGTTGGACAACAAAGCGGGATCAGTAAAACAAATGCTATCGGGCTTAACTACTCAGACAAATGGGGTAAGAAACTGGATGTGACGGGAAGTTATTTCTTTAATAACAGCAACAATGTAAATGAGAGTTCTTCACGTACGGAAACAATTGGTGAGAACTTCTTTAATAACCAATACAGTCGCTCCGCAAGTACCAACTACAACCACCGAATTAATATGCGCCTGGAATACCGTATCGATTCCAGTAATTCGATTATTGTAAGCCCCAGCCTGAATTTCCAAAGGAACAGGTCATTGTCTGAATCGATGGAAAGTTCATTGTATGGCACGACTGATACAACCAATACATCAAACAGCGATCGTAACGTCTTGCGCAATGGATACAACCTGAGGAATAATGTGCTTTATCGCCACTCTTTTCCTAAAAGAGGCCGTACATTTTCGGTTAACCTGAACACCACCTTCAACAAAAATCATGGTGAGACTTATTCCTTGTCGCACTATCGTTTCTTCGAAGGCAACGGAATATTTGATTCGCTGCAGAACCAGTTTACTGATAATCCTACTAACGGCTATAACTTATCAGCCAATTTTGTGTATACCGAGCCGCTGAGTCAAAGAAGCCAGTTACAGTTTAACTATACTCCATCATTCTCCAATAACAAAGCAGATCAGCAGGCATTTCTTTATGAAGAATTCGGGGGGAAATATTCGGAATTTGTGCCAACATTATCAAACCAGTTTGACAATACCACTACTACACACAATGGTGGTTTAACTTATCGACTTGGAAATTCCAGGGACAACCAGTTTGCCGTCGGAGTAAGCCTGCAACATTCGAAGCTTGAAAGCGAAAGAACCTACCCGACCCTGTCCAATGTTGATCAGAAATTCACCAATGTATTGCCTAACCTGATGTGGAGTAAAAAACTGGCGCCACGCAGCACCATGAGAATATTTTATCGGGCCAGCACCAATTTCCCGAGTGTAACCCAGTTGCAGGACGTCGTTAACCAAAGCAACCAGCTTCGGATGAGCATGGGTAATCCCCTGCTGAAACAATCGTACAACCACATGCTCTCCGGCCGTTATACTTTTACCAATACTCAAAAAGGCCAGAGCTTTTTTGCCAATGTATTCCTGCAAGCACAAGACAACTATATCACAAACGCCACTTATATCGCAAGCGCGGATTCAGTGATACAGGCCGGCAATCCGGATATTGTTTTGAAAAGAGGATCACAACTTAGCAAACCGGTCAATCTGAATGGTTACAAGAGTCTTCGTTCCTTCTTTACATTTAGCCAGCCGGTACAATTCCTAAAATCAAATATCAATCTGAGCACCGGGTTTGAGTATTCAAAACTGCCCGGTATTATCAATAACGTGGTTTCGACTACTAATAATTATGTGTATTCCGGTAGAATCGGTCTCGCCAGCAACGTTAGCGAATACGTAGATTTTAATTTATCTTATAATGTCAATTTCAACAATGCAAAAAGCACTGTTCAAAATAATAATAACCGATATGTTAACCAGGCGGCCAACCTTCAGACCAATTTCCTGACAAAAGCCGGCTGGTTCCTGCAGAATGATGTTTCCAACCAAACCTATACAGGAATGTCAGATGGTTTTAACCAAAGCTATTGGTTATGGAATGCCGCAATAGGAAAGAAGTTTTTGAAAAATAAGGTCGCTGAGCTCAAGCTTTCTGTATTTGATCTGTTGAAACAAAATCAGAGTATCAGCCGGGAAGTAACGGCTACATATATTGAAGATTCCCAAAGCCGGGTATTGCAGCAATATTTCATGCTGACCTTTACCTACAGCCTCAAGAATTTCGGTAGTGGCCGTTCAGGCGCTTCCAATGGTAGAGGAGGCGGTCGTCCGCAGGGATTTTTTCCGTAATATCGTTGTAACCATATTACGGGATTGAATGAACGAGTGGACACTTATAGAAAAGCTTAAGCAGGGGGATGAGTCTGCGTTCAAGACTATTGTAGAGACATGGCAAAATATGGTGTACAATACCGCTATCGGTATTGTACAAAACGCCGAAGATGCGGAAGATATAACCCAGGAAGTATTTGTGCAGGTGTATCAATCGATCAGTTCTTTTAAAGGCGACTCAAAGTTTTCGACCTGGCTATACCGGATCACTGTCACCAAAGCTCTGGACCATGAGCGTAGAAAAAAGCGTAAAAAGCGCTTTGCTTTTGTCCGTAGCCTTTTTGGTGAAGGAAGCGAGGTCATCGTGAATCCACCCGATTTTAATCACCCGGGTGTGGTTTTGGATAAAAAGGAGGATGCCGCTGCGCTTTTTAAGGTAATCGGACAACTACCTGAGAATCAAAGGATCGCATTCACCCTCCACAAATTAGAGGGGCTGAGCTACCAGGAAGTAAGCGAAGTGATGAAAACCACGGTTTCTTCTGTTGAATCCCTGATGCACAGGGCAAAAACCAATCTGAGGAAAAAGCTGGAAGAATATTACCGGGACCAGGCATAGCAAAAGTTTTTTTACAGGACAACGTCAAATTATAAGTGTATGAAACCAGGCAATGACATAAACCAAAAGATCGAGGGGGCGTTAAACAGCCTCGACGGCGTACAAAGAGCTGAGCCGCAGCCCTGGTTGTATGCCCGGATCTTGAAAAGACTCAGCAGGGATGAAGACAGGTCTGTTTGGGGCTCAATAAGTTCATTCCTCGCCCGGCCCACCGTGGCCATCGCGGGTCTATGCCTGATATTGGTGTTGAATGGCGTTCTTCTATTCAAAGAAGAAAAGGAAGCTGATATAGTTCTAACTGATCAGGCCGTTGATAGTGAGTCGCTGATGGCGAGCAGCAGTAGTTTTGAATACGAAAATCTGGTACAACAATGAGCAATCCCAGGAATAAATATTTATTGATCATCATAGGTGTTCTTTTGCTCACCAATATCGCCCTGCTTGCATTCTTCCTCAGTCAAAAACCAGGTAAGCAGAGAACAGCAGGTGTTAAAAATGAACGGCCTGGGATCGGAGAAATGTTAAAGAATGAAGTAGGATTTACAGATGATCAGGTAGCAAAATATAAAGTACTGAAAGAAGAACAGCGCCAGACCATCAAGCCCATGTATGATGATATGCGGAAAACAAAAGAAAGCATGTTTCAGTTACTTAGTCACCCAGCAGCTGATTCCCTGGTAAACCAGGTGACAGATGCCATTGCACAAAAGCAAAAAGCACTGGATCTGCAAACTTTCAGTTATTTCAGAAAAGTGAGATCTCTTTGCACGGCTGAACAACAACCGAAATATGATTCCCTGATCCTGCGCACTTTCCGAAAAATGGGTAAGTCGCCGAAACAGGGAGAATCCGAAAAAAAATAATCAACCTGCAAATCAGATACAATCTTCAATATGAAACAAAAGTTTGGATTTATCATCGCTTTCCTCTTTACTGCTTTAATAGCAGGTGCACAGGGCGGCCCACGCCGCACGGTTGAAGAGCGTGTGAAAGTTGTTCATGAAAAAATAGAAAATGCTTTTAAACTGGACGCGGAGAAAATGGCAAAACTGGACTCTACGTTTGCCAGCTATTACCGACAGCAGGATAAGATCAGGCAGGAAATGAGAAACGGAAATGAACGTCCCGATTTCCAGGCTATACGCGAAAAAATGCAACCTGCCATGGATGCTCGCGATAAAGAACTGAAGACTGTGCTGACCGAAGAGCAATTTAAAAAATGGAAAGAAGAAATTGAACCTTCGATGATGCCCCGCCGCGGTGGTGGTCAATAAGAGTTTGGGTTAATGGTAGTTAATCCCGCCCGGTAACCAGTGTAAACAAGGTGCCGGGCTTTTTTATTGTCCCATCCAGTCCTTAAACGCAGTCACGTTCTCCTGGCTGATGATGATCTCGTCACCGACGGCAGGTTCCAACTCCAACAGCAACTTACTTTTTGGGTATGATTTTATTTTCTTTATCGCATTCTGGTGTACCAGGTACTTTCGATTGACACGATAAAACTGCGAGGGATCTACCTGCTTCTCTATTTCTGCCAGAGATTGATCAAGAATGAATTTCTGGTTACGACTATCAACCATACAAACCAGTTTATGCGCGGCATAGAAATAAGCAATATCATCTGTTTTAACGCTGACATAGTCGAGCCCTCTCTTCACCAGAAATCTTTTCTTGAAAACCATTTCTGATGGATGTCGATGCCATTGCCGCAGCTGCTGGAAATTTGTGGCAAAATGCTGTTTCAATTTATCATACTTATTTAGTGCCGTCTCCAGCTTTTCCTGCTTCACAGGTTTTAAGAGATAGTCGATGCTGTTATGTTCAAAAGCCTCCTGCCAGTATTCATCATAGGCGGTGCAAAATATCACCGGACTGTTGAACTTTACTTTCTCAAATATCCCAAAGGAAAGTCCATCACCCAGTTCAATATCCATAAACACCAGGTCGGGTGCGGGATTCTGCTGTAGCCATTGTACAGAGGACTGAACACTATCCAGTATAGCAGCTACCTGTAAGCCGGGATCTGTTCGTTCTATTGCCTTGAGCAATTTCTCCGCTGCGGGCTTTTCGTCTTCAATGATAATCGCAGTCATAATTATCTTGTTTACTCCATTCAATTTATATAAAACATTACCTATTCGGCTCATCTAAACAGCCAGCACAGGCAATACCACCACAAACTCACGCCTATCTTCACTGATCCTGATCTCTTTGCCGGTTGTGAGCTTATATCTTTCCTGCAGGTTCTGCAACCCAACCCGTGAGGAAGGCTTTCTCAAGGTTTTTTTACGAATATGATTGCTAACAGTTAATTCATCGTTCGATAGAAAAACCTTTATCGTCAAAGGTGTATGCTCTGAAAATTCATTATGCTTGATCGCGTTTTCGGCCAGAATCTGCAGTGATATCGGCGGCACCAGGTATTGTTGCATATCCTCTTCTTTGATTCCCATGTCCAACTGTACTCCTTCGTCAAAACGAATCTTGAGCAGGGAAAAATAGTTCTGCAGGAAAATTACTTCCTCTTTCAGCAACACCAGGCTACGAGCCTTGTTTTGCAATATATAGCGATACACATCGGCCATATTATCATTGAACAACTTGGCCTTTGCTGGTTTTACTTCAATCAGGTGACTTAGTGTATTAAGCGAATTGAAAATAAAATGGGGATCGATCTGGTTCTTCAATGCTTCCAGTTCAGCTTCCGCCCTGGTACGTTCCAGTTGCTCATTTCGGATCATTTCCGACTCGGTTTCTTTTACCAGGAAAACCGTTTCATAGACATGCGTAATAAAGATGACAGCGATTAGAATGATCAATGTGGATTGCCAGACTATATTCCAGTCAATCTGTCCCCCGCCAAAAAAATTATACCAGCCCACCAATAATATAATGCTAACGGGTATAGTATAGAATATCACGCTAAATAACAGGACCAGCACTTTTTGGACCGGCTTATTGTACCAGTCGAAATAGCTTCGCATGGAATAATGCAGGTATCGGTTACCCTGCCAGATAACGGCGGCAACTCCAATGGTATAAAGAAAGCTGAGCTTGATCTCCCAGTTTGAAAAATTAAAAGGAAGGGTCATGCCCGTCACGAGTGGAATGACAATACCAAAGACCGGTATCAGGATAAGGCGGAACCCGATATCGTTGATATACTCGTTCTTCAACGGTGTGGTACCCCTTTTTCTCATCTTCATCGCTTGTTTTTCCAGCCTCATTCCTTTCGCAATTGCGATGTAAAATTTAGAAAATAGATTCGATAAACCACATTAACGAACCAAAATTTTAAAAATGGAAATCGGAGCACTTAACTGGCTGGCCATACTGGTTGCCGGCATTTCTTCATTCGTAGTTGGAGGTATTTGGTACTCCCCCGGCCTCTTTGGTAAAGCCTGGATGAAAGACAACAACTTTACGGAAGAGGAGATCAAAAAAGGAAATAAAGGAAAAATCTTCGGATGGACCCTGATCTTTTCATTGTTGATGGCGGTAAACCTGGGAATGTTTCTTTCTGATCCGCCCGCATCCTGCCCAACGGACTGTGCAGTGAGAGCAGACTTAACCTGGGGCGCCACAGCCGGCTTCCTGGCGGGTATCTGGACTTTTTGCGCCATTGCCATTCACAGTCTTTTCGAATTAAAACCATGGCGACTGATACTCATCAATGGATTTTATAGTGTTGTAGCGTTGACCCTGATGGGAGCCATCATTGGTATGTGGCGTTAGAAAAAGATTGTTTATTTAAGCCCCGGTTCAAAACGTCGTGCCTACGGCACTCAAATCGTTACGGGTCGTTTGTTGCTACCAAAACACCGCCCCCCTGGGGCTATGATCCCGAATGATTCATGTCGGCACTTCAATAGGAATTTTATGAGGAATCAATAATTTTTAATCTGGCCTAAAGAAAAACGGATCGTTTCATGATCGAACTCATTCAAAGTGCAGTAGGCACGACGTTATGGTAGAACTGTTGAACGAGGAAACATGAACCCCGAAGGGGTGACGTTTTGGTGGATTCGTGATGAAAATATTTTTCAAAAATGTTTTGATCATTACATTGTTCCAAAACGTCGTGACTACGGCAATCAATTTACCTCGGGGATGTTTGTGTTACCAAAACACTGCCCACTGGGCTGTAATTCCGTAAGATTCATGTCGGCACTTCAATCGGGAATTTTAGATTGTGACATTTATTTTCGGGCGATCAAATAATTGTCCAAGCCAACGACAAAAGAGTCGTTTAAGTTTGAGAACTCCAAAAGTGCAGTAGGCACGACGTTATGGTAGAACCGTTGAACGTGGAAACATGAACCCCGTAGGGGTGACGTTTTGGAGGATCCGTTATGAAAAAATTTATTCGAAAATATTTCGATTATTATAAAATGAGATCTCCAAACCATATCATTAATTTAATTTAAAAAACAGAAATATGAAAAATGCAATCAGTTGGTTTGAAATCCCAACCACAGACCTCGACCGTGCAACAAAATTTTATGAAACCATCTTTGGGATCTCGCTCATTCCGATGGATCTGGCTGATATAAAAATGCGCATGTTCCCCCTTGAGGATATGGAGAATGGCATCGGCGGGGCACTTTGCCACAACAAAGACTTTTATAAACCAACAGCCACCGATGGCCCTTTAATCTATCTCAACGGAAATCCAGATGTTCAGAAAGTACTTGACAAAGTGGAAGGAGCAGGCGGAAAAATCATGATACCCAAAACAGAAATCTCACCCGAATATGGATATATGGCTGTGATCATTGATACCGAAGGGAACAGGATCGGTCTGCACAATGTTCCTTCGAACTGATCTATTTAGTAAGACCCATAAAACCTTTAATGTCTTATGTCAGGGGAAAAATATGACTGGAGCCGTTTTGTTGTTCGCATTAACGTAAAAGCGCCTACTTCAAAACTCTATCATGGCTGGGCGACCCGCGGGGGGATAGAGTATTGGTTTCTCCGCATGTCGGAATATCGAAAAGCGGAAGGAAGCCTGCGGGGCATCAATGAATTTGTAGATAAAGGTGATACTTATCGCTGGCGCTGGCATGGCTGGCCGGATGAAGTGCTTGAAGAAGGTGTGATACTGGATTGTAACGGAAAGGATTTCTTTCGGTTCAGCTTTGGAAAAGGGGGTGACTGCAGCGTCACGATACAGGAAGAGCTGGGTGAAACGATCGTTGAGTTAGCCCAGGACAATATACCCACCGATGAAAAATCCATGCACCATTGGCATCTCGGTTGTAAAACCGGCTGGACTTTTTACCTGGCCAATATGAAAAGTTTGTATGAAGGAGGCATCGACCTGCGCAACAGGAATGTAGAGTTGCAGAACGTATTGAATTCGTGATACCAAAAATATTACACCGGCGAGCTTGTCTTTATTTCAATGTTAAGGACTGAACTCGCCGGTATATATTATTATTTTTTCCGGGTAAACACTATTTCCATGTTTTTGTACTCCTGCATGCCCTCAGGAGTTACAAACATTTCCATCTTTTGTGTGTTGTCGTCGATAACGGTAAATTTTTCCCGCACCGCCATTTCCTTTCCCGTGCCGGGATCGATTTGCTTTCCTTTTAGGTTAAGTGATTTCGAACTTTCATCCCATGTGCCCTCAAGAATCATTACTCCAGTACCCATATTGTCCACCCAGGTTGTAATAAAAGTTTTTCTAGCATTATCATAACCTGTAGTGCTGATGCCTTCAAAAGGCATTCCTCCGAAATTACCTGTATGCGTGGCTGACTGGTAGCGTCCCCCGAGGATCATTTTGTTTACGCAGGCACCCGTACTTTTTTGAGGAGGAGCACCTGGTGCCATCCACATGGTGATATCCTCTTTCCATTCCCCGTCCCATTTGGCCATTTCTTTATGAAAATCTCCCGGCGTCATGTAATCCATCCAGGCTTTCATCTCTGCTTCCGTCTGTGCGGAAACTGCTGAAAAAGATGCGGCGATCATCACCGCGGCAAGCATTAAGATCAGGCGTTTCATATAATAAATTTTATAAAAGTTAGGGAAAATAATAAAGCCAGCCAACGACATGTAGTCTTTTCAGGACGAATCTGGAAAATATACCGATAAAGGAAATACATCCATTTTAGGCAGATCATGCCGAATCAACAGAAAATCAATTCTTCATTAATGCGCTTCCAGCCAGTTGGACCCTTCTCCACATTCAGCGATAACGGGTACGCCAGAAGGCAGAGGCAAGGCCTGTTGCATACATTCAAGTATCAGGGGTTTTAACTCCTTGACCTCCGTTTTCAGGGCATCAAAAACAAGTTCATCATGAACCTGCATGATCATTCTACTTTGCATCTTTTCTTTTTTCATGGCGTCATGCACTTTTCGCATCGCTAGTTTGATCATATCGGCTGCAGTGCCCTGTATGGGTGAATTGATCGCATTTCGTTCAGCAAAACCTCTTACCGTAAAATTGGATGAATTGATATCTCTCAACCATCTTTTTCTTCCCATCAGTGTTTCCACATATCCATGCTCCCTGGCGAAGTTGATAGTCTTGTCCATATAGTTTTG
Organism: Bacteroidota bacterium; assembly: GCA_023429365.1. Taxonomy (GTDB): domain Bacteria; phylum Bacteroidota; class Bacteroidia; order Chitinophagales; family Chitinophagaceae; genus Terrimonas_B. The sequence continues at coordinate 644 of JAEYVW010000250.1, read as the reverse complement.
GATGCCGGAAAACTGCTTTTTGTAATTCTCTATGATTTCTTTCGCTTCCGTACGGGATATACCGAGGTTATCAGCCAGACCAAATGCACCCTGGCCATAGATAATGCCGAAGTTGACGCTCTTGGCTTTGTAACGCATTTCTTTTGTGACAGCAGTTTCCTCGACTGAATACACCCTCGCCGCGGTCTCGGTATGAATATCCTTTCCACTTTTAAATGCATTACACATATTCGGATCACCGCTGATGGCCGCAACAATTCTCAATTCGATCTGTGAATAGTCAGCGGATAACAAGATATGTTTATCATCACCCGGAATAAAAGCTTTTCGAACTTCCTTTCCCCTGTCTGTTCTCACCGGGATATTCTGCAGGTTAGGATTATTGCTTGCGAGTCGCCCGGTAACTGCTACCGCCTGGTCATAAGTGGTGTGCACACGGCCGGTCTTTCGATTGATCAATTGAGGCAATGCATCAACATAAGTTGACTTTAATTTGGTAAGCTCGCGAAATGCCAGGATATCATCTACAATCGTATGCCCCTTCGCGGCAAGTTTTAGCAATACTTCTTCACCTGTCTGATACTGGCCGGTTTTTGTTTTCCTGGCAGAGGGATCAAGTTGAAGCTTGTCAAACAACACTTCTC
>JAEYVW010000247.1 GCA_023429365.1 Bacteroidota bacterium | reverse complement strand
ATCGGTATCGGCGTTCAGGGACTTGCGGATGTGTTTATGCTGCTCGACCTGCCTTTCGAAAGCGAGATGGCAAAACTGTTGAACAAAAACATATTTGAAACGATCTACTACGCTGCACTTGTAGCATCGAAAGACCTGGCAAAAACGCAGGGAGCTTATGAAACCTTTAAAGGCTCACCATTATCGGAAGGTATATTCCAGTTTGATATGTGGGACGTACAACCCAGCGACCGGTATGACTGGGAAGAATTGAGAGCGGAGATCAAAACCCATGGCGTTCGTAATTCTTTATTACTGGCCCCCATGCCAACTGCCTCCACTTCGCAGATACTTGGAAATAACGAATGTTTCGAACCTTATACCTCAAATATTTATAACCGCAGGGTGTTAAGTGGTGAATTTGTGGTAGTGAACAAGCACCTGTTAAAAGACCTGATGCGCCTTGGGCTCTGGAATGAAACCATGAAACAAAGGATCATTGCCGCCAATGGCTCGGTTCAGAATATCAATGAAATACCAGCAAACCTGAAAGAGATCTATAAAACGGTTTGGGAAATTAAGCAACGTACTATTATCGATATGTCGGCTGATCGCGGCGCGTTTATCTGCCAGTCGCAGTCACTCAACCTGTTTGTAGAACAGCCCAATTTCGCAAAACTTAGCTCCATGCATTTTTATACCTGGAAAAAAGGTTTAAAAACCGGAATGTACTACCTGCGCACCAAGGCAGCTACCGACGCGGTGAAATTTACAGTCGATACGGACATGATGAAAAAGACCATGGCTGATAAAGAAGAATCGGTTGAACAGATCGCCTGCTCTCTGGATAACCCAGAAGGTTGTATCGCCTGCGGATCTTAACACGAATACTTACTGACGGTTTATACATGGGGAGCGGGAAACCGTTCCCTTTTTTTTGGCCCTGTTTCTTTTGCGATACCCAGAACGCGGATTCTGAATTTGACTTAAATTAGCATTCAAACAAACCTCATGCTATGCTCACCAAACCCATGCAAGATGCACTGAACAACCAGGTACAAATGGAAGCCGAATCATCTCAGGCCTACCTGGCCATGGCTTCCTGGGCAGAGATACAACCAGGCCTTCAGGGCGTTACTGAATTTTTCTACAAACAATCCGATGAGGAAAGGGTGCATATGCTGAAGCTGATCCGCTTTATCAATGAAAGAGGCGGTTACGCCGTGGTACCTGCCCTGGCGCAACCGATCGTTACCTTCAAGTCTCTCAAATTCATGTTTGATGAATTCCTGAACCACGAATTGAAAGTAAGTAATAGCATCAACGACCTGGTTCATCTTTCGCTCACAGAAAAGGACTACGCTACCCATAATTTCCTGCAATGGTATGTCAATGAACAGATGGAAGAGGAACGCACAGCCCGCATGCTGAATGAAAAACTGGAACTGGTCGGCGACGACAAAGGTGGCCTTTACCTGTTTGACAGGGATGTGTTGATGTACCGGGGCGCTTCCGAAAAAGGCGGGCATTAGCCACGAATTACTCGAATCTCACGAATGAGCCACGGATTTCACGGAAAACACGGATTGAAATGTCCAAGAAGCTGCGACATTCTTATATCATAGACGAAGTTTTATACCTCCGTTGATGACAAAACCGTCGAGCGGGGCATAGATATCCTTAAATACCGGGTTGTCAATGGTACCGGTATAAATGCTGCCAAATCGCGTTTGACGGGTATCGAGGAAATTTTCAAAATTGATATACAAAGAAAATTTTTCCCAAAGCTTTTCTGCCATAAAACCTGTGATCCAATACGGCTTGCCTGTATCTCCATCACTTAAGTTTTGCCTGCTGAAATAGTAACCCTCCAGCCCCAGTTTCCATTTTTCATGTACTTCATAAAACAGTACCGCATTGACGCGGTGCCGGGGTGTCAGGAAGTTTTCATCTTCAAAAATACCCTGGTGCAAATATGCTTTTGTAAATGTATATCCCAGGAACAACTTGAAATCACTATAGCCGAGCTTTACATTTGTTTCCATCCCCCTGCTGTCGATATGCCCACCTACTGATTTAAATTGGTAATTACTCCCAATAGGTACCAGCAACAACGGATCGGCAATACGGGTATAAAAGAAAAGATGATTTATGCTGAATTGCAGATCGCCGTCAGCGAACGAAGTTTTATAGTTGATATCTGCATTGATACCATAACTTCTTTCCAGTTTACCAGCATTATCATCGATGGGCAACACGTTTTTATACTGGAGCCTTTCACTTTCCTCTGTAAAAATGGATGGCGTCTTATACCCCAGCCCGCCGCCCACACGTGAACTGAGTTCATTAGTAAACCTGAACAACGCCGATACTCTTGGCAAAAAGGCAAAACCATAGTCTTTCACATGATCGGCCCGTATCCCGGACTCCAGGATAAATTTTTCATTAACCCGATAGTTATTTTGTACAAAAACACCAGCTGTAACCTGGTTATAATTACGCAAAGTAGTTGTGGTAGTTTTCACCTCACTGAACTGGTCCGTGTATAAGTTCAGCCCGGTGATCCACTCCAACTTCTCGCCATGATAGGCGTAAGTGGCCTCCGTAAAAGAACCATTTTGTGTACCATCAAATACATACCCCGGGAGTACCATCCTGCGTTTGAAATGATTGAAACTGTTCTTTACCGTAATATGGCTGCATACTCCAAAGCGGTGTTCAAAATTGAATTGAGTACTGATCCGGTCACTATTGTTTTGTTCAAAAAATCCGGTTGGCTTTTTCTTTTTTATATAATCAAGATCACCTCCCATCCGGTCTTCGGTTGAAAAATTAACACCCAGGCTCATTTGCGTTTGTGGGTTGAAATACACGAAGAACCTAGGATTGACCGTATAGCGCTCAAACTTCGGAATCGCTGTCAGACCTATATCCGAGGGATCGTATGCCTTGTTACTGTTACGCGATACAAACAGTGTCAGGCCTGTTTTACCATACTTTTCACCATAAAAACCGCTGGTGTTCAAACCGCCTCCCGACGTGGCATCTAAATGAAATTTCAACTCTCGTTCTTCCGTGGGCGCCTTGGAAACGAGATTTACCAGGCCCGCGATGGCGCCGCCACCATATAATGTGGAAGCTGAACCCTTGATCACTTCTATCTGTTTCAGGTCGAGCGGTGGCGTTTGTAATAAACCCAATCCTCCGCTAAACCCGGCATACAATGGCATTCCGTCCTTTAAGAGTTGCGTGTACCTGCCATCCAGTCCCTGGATTCGAATAGAAGCATTGGCAGATGTGGCAGATGTTTGTTGTGTCTGGATGCCTGTGCTTTCTGTCAGCACCATCCGGATATCGCCCGGTTTCATGTTGGCTTTCTCATCCAATTCTTCGCCGGCGATGAATTCCACCCGGGTGGGAATATTCTGTATGGTTCGGGAACTGCGTGTCGACTGAATAACTACTTCCTCTTCCTCCTCATGTTCATCGTGTTCGAGAAGCACTTCGTATGGCTGGCTGCCTTCAAAAGGAAGGGTTATCAATTCTTCTTTGTGTTCAAACCCAACAAATGTGAACCTGAACCTGTATTTACCAGCCTGCAGGTTATCAAAACTTACCCTGCCGGTGGAATCAGTAAACCCACCAGTTTTTGTCGCGATCATCTTTACCGATGCACCGGGTAATACTGACTTGTTTTCCGAGTCCTTTATCAAGAAGGTAATAGAATGCTGTGCTTGTATTGTGACAGTAAACAATAATGCCGTCACACATAATATAGTTTTCATGTGTAAAATTTAGATCAATGAATAATTCCAAAACTCATCAACCTATTTTGGGCGGATGCCAGAAACCGTAAGAAACTTCGGGAATAGAGGGAGAAAGAAACCCAGTATAAACCTGTTGAATGGGTAAAGCATCTATACGTATAGAAACCTGTTCCACAGTGACGGGAACAGATGCACAGCCTTCGCAATTAAAGAAAGGTGAGCAGGTGCCGCAGTCCTTGTCGCCGCTTTCATGATTGGCAGCCTGTTCTGCGACGGCTTTATCATCAGGGCATTCGTCGATGGTGCAGCAGGGGAATACCGACAGTAGCGACAAATAGCATAACAATATATAGCTCAGCCTTTTCATCGGTGCAAAACTATAAACGCAGCGGGAATAATAATAGTATCAGGAAGGAATTATTATCGCAACAACAGTTCACATGGCTTTAAACCCGTGTGCTTCTTAAAGGCGGTAGAAAAATGCGAAATAGAAGAATAGCCGAGTAGCATAGAGACTTCTGTAACACTTAAACCCTTTTCATATAAAAGAAAACGTGCATGCTCCATACGCTGGCTTTGGTAAAAATCGAAAATAGTAGAACCGAACATTTCCTTAAACCCCTTTTTTAGGTAACATTCGTTCATCGCCACTTTCCGGCTCAATTCTTTGATGGTGATGGGTTCACCAATATGCTGGATCAGAATTTCCCTGGCTTTATTGACTTTGTCGCGATCGGCCTCGTTGGCGAGAAACTTACAATTGATCACATTGATCTCCATATCGCCCACCATGCAGTCCATGCTGTATAGCAAAAGCATTTGCACCTGCGCGTTGATATAAATATTTTCAAGGGTGTCGGTGTAGTTGTGATTCAATAACGACTCAATCACCATACGCGTTTTACTACACAGGGGAAGGATCTTTGTAAATGAAGACGCCCTTTTGAAATTAAGGATGTTTTCGCTCAGCGTATCGGTGGTATTCCTGGGTTTTATAAATTGGGATAGGAGCGCGGGTGTAAACCGGAAAGCCAGCACATCCAGGCTTTCTTCCTTCTCGGCACAGTTGATCGACAAGCCCGAACGGCACATATTACATTCCTTCTGCTTCTGCCGGCAATACATGTTACCCGAAACACAGAATTTCAACTCCAGGTAATTTTCCCTGGTGTCATCCTTTTCGTAATGATATACCATAATCCCTGTGTCCTCAATATTCCATTGGGTATTACGGCTGTACCTTTTAATGGAATATTGCACCGAACCGGGCATTTGCTGCTCCCTTTCGTGTAACAGGTTCAATTGCTCCTGCATCGGGGCCTGTTTGTACGCAAGCGTCAGTATATCAGGTGGATTAAACATTCGGGACTGCAAATTTACTGATTGACAGGGATTCAACCATCATATTAGCGGAAAAGGCAGTATATCAGTCTGAAAATAGCCGGGAAGACGGGAAAGCGGGAAGAGAAATATTTTGGTAGTCAACCCTTCCCGCCTTACCATCTTCCCGGCAAAATGATCGGCTACGGGCCAAACAGGGTTAACCCCTATGTTTTAAAAAAATGCGCTTTTTTGTCATCCCGATAGCTTACGGGATTACCTTTGCACGGTTTCTGCCGGCATCGGACTAACTTTTGGGACAAACTGCATGATTCACCCGCATACATACATTCACCCTAATGCTAAACTGGCGACTAACGTAAAGGTTGATCCTTTTACAGTTATACACCAGGACGTGGAGATCGGGGACGGAACCTGGATAGGTTCAAACGTGACCATTATGGAAGGATCACGCATTGGGAAAAACTGCAGGATCTTCCCGGGCGCGGTTATCGGTGCCATTCCTCAGGACCGGAAATTCGATGGAGAACGAACAACAGTTGAGATCGGGGACAATTGCACCATTCGGGAGTTTGTCACCATCCACCGTGGTACTTCTGACCGCCTTAAAACCGTGGTGGGTGATAATTGCTGGATCCTGGCATACAGCCATATTGGACACGACTGTATTATCGGCAGCAACTGTACCCTGAGCAATAATTCGCAGCTTGCGGGTCACGTGGTCCTGGGCGACTGGGTGGGAATTGGCGGTGTTTGTGCCGTACACCAGTTTGTACATATTGGAGCGCATGCTTTTATTTCGGGCGGATCTCTTGTTGGTAAAGATGTACCTCCGTATATTAAAGCGGCCCGCCAGCCTTTGAGTTATGCTGGTGTGAACTCAGTGGGTTTGAAACGCCGTGGGTTTACAATTGAAAAGATCAACCATATTCTGGATATCTACCGTATCCTTTACAACAAAGGACTAAATACTTCCCAGGCTCTCGAATACCTGGAGGAAGAATTCCCCGCAACCGATGAACGCGACGAGATCGTCACTTTCATCAATGAAAGCAGCCGGGGCATCATCAAACGTTTTGCAAAAGGTAACGGCGATGAAGATAACTCTCTCTGATGCCGGTAAACGTTTTAACCGCGACTGGATATTC
>JAEYVW010000241.1 GCA_023429365.1 Bacteroidota bacterium | reverse complement strand
AGTGCTTTTTGCACCAGCGCATCTATATTATTTACATCATGAACAGAGACGAAATTTTTCATTCCTGGTTGGCGGGTGTTGGTGTGAGTAATTTTTCTATTTCTTCTTTTAATGATTCAATGAATTGCTCCGCATCTCTTTTCTTTAAGGCCAGCGAGGGAAGTAAACGGATCGTGTTTGGTTTTGCTTCCCCGGTAAAAATCTTTTGTTCCCATAACAGGTTTTTCCGCAGGTCTTTGAGTTCCTCGGGTACATCAAATCCTATCATAAGGCCTCGGCCCCTTACATTTTGTAATTCAGGTATTGCACTAAGCTCGTCTTTTAAATACTTGCCGATCATCACCGCGTTGCCCATCAGTTTTTCTTCTTCGATGATCTCGAGAACAGCAAGCGCAGCAGAGCAGGCAAGGTGATTACCGCCAAAAGTTGTTCCCAGCTGGAAATGTTTTGGCTTGATATGCGGCGCCACAATGATGCCGGCTACAGGAAATCCATTGCCCATGCCTTTTGCCATGGTATAGATATCGGCGTTTACACCTGCAAAGTCATGGCTGAAGAACTTACCGGTTCTTCCATAGCCACATTGCACACTGTCGGCGATATAAACGGCGCCATGTTCATCACAAAGCTGGCGGATCTTCCTAAGAAAGCTTTCTTCGGCAACGTTGATACCACCTACACCCTGTATACCTTCAATGATGACGGAAGAGATCGCTGCCCCGTTTTTTGCAAAACATTCTTCCAGCGCATCAATGTCGTTGAAGGGTAGGAAGATCACGTTATCGGTTTCATTGACCGGGGCTACATAGTTTTTATTGTCCGTTACCGATACTGCCAGGGAAGTGCGGCCATGGAAAGCCTTGCTGAATGCGATAACTTTTTTTCTTCCATTATGGAATGAAGCCAGCTTTAAAGCATTCTCATTGGCTTCAGCGCCGCTGTTGCAAAGGAAAAGCTGGTAATCGGCTTTTCCGGAAACTTTGCCCAGTTTCTCTGCCAGTTGTTGTTGCAGGGGGATGCGAATGGAATTGGAATAAAACGCTACCTGTTCCAGTTGATCTTCGATGCGTTTTACCCAGTGTGGGTGCGTATGTCCGATACTGATCACGGCATGCCCGCCATACAGGTCGAGATATTGCTCGCCTTTATCGTCCCAAACATAAGATCCCCGGGCTTTTACAATGGTGATGTCGTTGATGGGGTATACGTCAAATAGTTTCATTTTCTGATTTTCAGTTGTTTTAATGAGGATTTATAAACAAGGAATGGGGAAGCGGTTTTGATCCAAGCTGCTTCCTCCTCTTCCATTTTCAATTTCACTTCTTTCCAACCGGCTTTATTTTCGAAATAATCCAGTATCAGTTCGTCTCCGACCAGCAGCTCTATTGCTTTCCTGTCATTGAAAGCTTCGTATTTGCCTTCTTTCCAGGCAAACTCTGGCGTTTTCACTTTTATATAGCGCAGCAAACGCAGGGAATGCGAAAGCGAATGATATTTTTCCCGATCCGGAACCAGCAACTGGAAACCACTGCAACTGGTATGTGCATGTTTGTGGAAAACAGGGATAAACTTAGCCGGCCTTATGAATGCATTTGGATGATAGGCGGGGTGACCCGGTTCATTCCAATCTTCATTGAACACCCAATCCAAAAAAGGAGCGCCAGTCATTTCAAATGGAAGCGTAGTACCCCGGCCCTCGCTGATATTGGTGCCTTCCCAAAGACATTGTCCGCTATACAATGAGCAAACCCGGTCATGGGGAATGTTTGGCGATGGTGGAATAAAAACATGATCTTTTTTCCGTACCGGCACAATCAGTAATTCCCAGTCTGCGTCGAGCCTTTTTTTAAAATAACGGCAAAGCTCTCCAAGAGTAAGCCCGTGACGGTGCGGCAGGCCTTCCAGCCCGATAAATGATGCATACTGCCTGGTCATACGTGTACCCTCAACAATTCGGCCGGCAGGATTTGGCTTATCCAGCACGACTATCCGGGTGTCAGGATAGTGAATAGTGATGGATTTCAGCAACAGCCAGATCGTACTAATAAAGGTATAGTATCGGCTGCCGGTATCCTGGATATCTATGATCAGTGTATCTATGCCCGCGAGTTGCGCAGCCGATGCGCTCAAAGAAGTTTCCTGCTGGCTATAAAGGGAAATCCATTCCACTTTATCTGAAAAAAAATGATAAGCCGACGTATTGCTTAATTTTTCCTGGTCCTGCAATTCCCCAAATAAGCCGTGTTCGGGAATAAATACTTTTTTCAGGACTCCTTTGCGGATCAGGGATTCGAAAGAATATTTTTTTGTTGAGACGTGCCAGGCCGTTTGATTGCATAGTAGTCCAAGCCGGCTGCCTTTTTTAATAATATTATTTTGCAGCAGGTCTTTCATGGCTAGAATCCCTGGGGTTTTAATTTTAATCCCGCGGTTTCATCGAGGCCAAACATCAGGTTCAGGTTTTGTACAGCTTGTCCACTGGCACCTTTCAGCAGGTTGTCGCTGGCAGAATGCACCACGAGCTTGGATCCCACTTTTTCGAGCTGGATCATGGCCTTGTTGGTATT
>JAEYVW010000205.1 GCA_023429365.1 Bacteroidota bacterium | reverse complement strand
TGTACCCGTTGTTCTGATGGATCTCTGAATGAAAGTAAACGTGACACCGAAAAAGTGCCAAATGAAGATCCTGTTACACCCGATATGGCTGAATTTCGAAAGTTATATCCAGAGAGATATAAAATTGATTATCGATTAGAATTGGCAACTCCTGATAGTATGTATCATTTTTTTGTTCGGCACTATTGTTTATACGATAGTTTAATTATTGTACCTGCAAGGTATAATTTTGACACTAACGAAGCTTTTATTACTCACAATTTTGAGTCTGAGATTTTAATAACAAGAAATGGTGAAACCTTAGTAAAAAAGAAAGTGACCAAAGCTGACTTCCAATCAGAATTATTTTCTTCACTTGACTCATTTGGAGTGATGTTGCCACCAACTTGCAGAGTCGAGAATGAAAAATTGAAAATGGACTATGGCATATCCATTCCTGTAACTGATGTAGGTTTGGGAGTTACTCTTTTAGTTGACACCATAGGGAATTTTTCGATTAAGAAATAAACTACGCACATTATAGCGAACCAGGCATACTCAAATCAAATGGCAAAATCTTCAGACCAAAATAAAAGGCATCCGTTGGTTCAATAAGAAATTTTAACAACCAATTCCACTTTTCAAACAATCTCAACCCAAATGGCGGAGAAGTCAGGAAAACTATTTTTTTATATGCTACATTTCAAAGATTTTGGACTAACCGTGTGTTATCTTTTATAAATTTTTGATAACCAACGCCTGAAATATAATAATATTATCATCCTTTTCGTTATAGGCTTAATCATTTGTGTTTCAACGTTTAAAGAATCCAACTACCAATGAGAAACAATTATCTATTACCCTTAATTTGTGCATTAACGGCGTTGGCACAAACTACTTATGCACAGGAAAACAAAAACATCAGCGTTTACATTTCCGGTGGCAATGTGCTTGCATCAGGCAAAGTGAAAGACAAGGCATTAATAAAAAATGGATGGAATATAGAGGCAGGCGGTTATTTTCCATTATTTGGTTCGAGGATCAAAAGCCATTCCAACTCCACCAATAACAGATTCTCACTTGGTATCGAAGCAGGAGTTAATTACTCAAGTCAAAACGCAGGTGGCGGATCTTCTGCGTACAATAAGGCATTTCCGTATCAGGGCGGTACGCTGTCGCCTACGTTTGGAAATGGTACACCCCACGCTAATTCATTTCAAATTTTTGCCGGGCTAAAAGCTGAATGGATTTTTGGAAAAGTAAATTTGTCACCTTCCCTATTGTTCAGCTATTTTTCTTTAAACAGGAAAGGATACACGCTTTCCGGCACAGTTGTTAATCCAGACGAGCCCACAGAAAGCCAAGACATCACTTTTATGGCTGCTCATGATTATACCGCATCAGGAGTAGTTATAAAACCCGGGATAGAATTGGGTTATCATCTTTCGCCCCGAATATCGTTATTTGCAAAAGGGGCGCTTGCTTATGGCCCTTCCATTAAAAACAATATCAGCTTATGGAAACCGCAGAGCGATGACAGAGAAAATTCATACAACTATGGGCAGTTCATAAAAGGAACAGAAATATCTAAAACTACTGCCAGCAAATGGCAGTCAGCTTCTGTAAATATTGGCTTGCGTTTTACGATTGGTAAGCAATCCAGCCGCCTTTCCATGACACCCGCTACCACAAGGCAAACGCAGGGAAAAACTTTTGGAGAAAAGTTAGCACAGGGCATGGCAGTAAATAAAGGTAAAAATCCATTATACGAAGAAAGTACTGCAAGTGGTCAAAACCCAATGTATGAATCAAATAAAATAAATGGCAATAACCCAATTGCAAACAACGATGGTATACCCGCACGGCAGGAAGCACGGGGTTTTAATTCCACAAGAAATAATGGTGACACAGTTGATAGCAGTAATTTACAGGCAAGAAGTAATGCGCAGGATTTCAACACTACAAGGAGCAACAGAGAAAGAGGTCAGTTTCTGAATATGGATAATGGAAATAATAATTCCGTTGAAAATGATACTTCTAAAACATCCATCAGCACAGCACAGGATTTCAACACCACCAGAAGCAACAGGGATAACAGGCTTAATACTCATATAAATTCAGATACTAACAATGATCGTAGTTCCTCAGATGCACGTAAACTTCGCACACCACCTACAGAATCGTACAATCCATGGGAAATAGATGATTCAGCGAATGGAACAGTGATGAATCCGTTGTATGAAGAAAAAGGAACCTCAGGAACTAACCCAATGTATGACCCTACCCTGCGGGCTAAACCAGGCAACCCAATCGGTGGCATTGTTATTAAAGGCGGCAAAAATCCAGGCGGGCAAATGATTACCATGATCACTGATAATAATGGTGAAGTAATATTAAACAGTCTTGAAAAAGGCAATTATCTTTTCAAACTCAGCCAGCCTGAAAGGCCAGCAAAGAAGGGCATCAATGACGCAGGCGTTAAATTTAATGATGAATCTGCACAACGCCCCGTTGACCCAATCAGCGCCATTATAGTAGAAGGCGGCAAAAACCCAGGTGGCAGCTTTATCATCCTTACCATAAATAGCAGCGGGCAAATAGGATTTGAAGTACTTGAAGCAGGAAACTATAAATTGATTTTGACCAACCCTGTTGATGCAAAAAAAACACCGGTAAAAAACACTAATGAATCTGGTAAAAAAATAAAAGAGAAACCAACTTCCGGCTTGAAAGATACACTGAAAACGCAAGTTTGACCTAACCTGACAAAAAAGAAGTAATTAAAAACGAACGCACAACATTCGCATTTTTCCTGGCAGAAAGAACATTTTATGCAAGCCTGGCGGAAGTATTAGCTGTAATTATGATAGAAGCCAATCTTCAATAAAAACTCAGCAACAGTATCACGGATGACCGCCACTGCGCCAAGCCGTCCAACCGTTGTGCGTCACCCTTCGCCACCACCTTTCAATTGACGGCTCAAAAATATAGTTTCTAATTATGGAAACTTTTACTATCTTTGCCTAAACGCTTTTGATTGCAATATTTTCAGACAAGGTTTTTAGAGGAAGCTGACAAATTCATCGCAGGACTTGACCCAAAGGCTGCAAGAAAAGTTTTCTTTAATATTGACCTTGCCGAGCAGAGTAATGACCGCAGGCTTTTTAAAAAATTACAAAAAGACATTTGGGAATTCAGAACGAAGTTCGGAAAGGCGCAAATCAGGCTACTTGCATTTTGGGACAAAGACAAAGAAACCGAAACTTTAGTTTTCGCAACCCACGGTTTTATTAAAAAGGTTGACAAAGTGCCAGCTAACGAAATTGAGAGAGCAATTAACATTCGGAAAAAATATTTTGAAAGCAAACTAAAAAAATAACATTATGGCAAAGACAGCAATGAAATCATATTCACTTGCCGAAATGAAAGATAAATATATCGGCAAAAAAGGTACTAAAGACAGAGACCAATATGAATATGAACTTCGTATGGACGTTTTAGGACGCATGATTAAAACAGCAAGACAGGAACGTAAATTAACACAACAACAATTGGGTGAACTTGTTGGTGTACAAAAAGCGCAAATTTCAAAATTAGAAAGCAGTGCAAACAGTGCGACAATTGACACAGTACTAAAAGTTTTCAAAGCATTAAAGGCGGACATACACTTTAATGTAACAATTGAAAAACAATATTTAAAACTGATTTGACAATAAGGCGAACGCACAACATTAAGTGGAGTAGACGAAAATCCCCAAAATGAAGCCCCGGTAAAGATGATTTACCGGGGCTTTTCGTTCTACAGCCTGTTGACCGAAGCCGGCCAGGCTGTGGGGTACAAAGTAGTACAACTGATGGAAGGCAGTGTGTCTGCAATTAGTACCTCTACCGGATCACCCGGTCCCTTTTATCAGCATTTTTCTCAATGAGAGTGCCTGGTGATCTCAACTGCCCTTGTGTTTTTTTCATTTTAGGGGTCTTTCACTCCACTTTTAATTTATCACAGGCATAGCTCCGCCGTTACGTACTATGACGTTAAAAAAAGAGACAGTGTTTCTAACTGAGCGATATCCCACTCAATTCCCTTTGCACTTCTGGAATGGTAAAGCGTGTGAGCGCTGTAGCCTTTATCCGTAAAGGCTGACCGCCTCATGACCAGTTCTACCTGGAGTTGCAGGGTGCGCCTATTTTCTTTTAATACCATTTTTGACTTTGCTTCAGGTCCAGAATAAATCTACTACATATTGCCATCTTAATTTAAGAGGTAATTATTGCTGTTTCAGCAATGCAAGCTGGTTTTCATACGACTTTGTTGATGATAGCACTTTTGAATTCAAAACAGAAGGGCATTTCGGAAACACTAAAACCAGAGGTAGCTATATTCTTGATCACGATACAATTTGGCTTACCCCTTTCCCTAAGGAAAAACAACAAGCATCATTCTATTTTAAAACAATGGCAGCTCTTGTTGTCAAAAATGACTCTTGCTTAATTACTTCTAACAATGAACTTCATTGCAAAATCACTTCCGATGGTTGGTGTTATCCTGGCTTCAAAGAGGATTAGTGGATGATTTCGTAATGCTGAAAAGCGTAATGCACCTAACATATAGACTTGGCGAAATGCCGGCCCACGGGGTGCTGCGCGCTTCAGAATAAATCCTCGTCTGTATACCGCTACCCGATAGCTATCGGGTCAGCTTCAGTCTCGGCTGAAGAATCACAGATGAGCTTTGGAATATAAATTCAGC
>JAEYVW010000195.1 GCA_023429365.1 Bacteroidota bacterium | reverse complement strand
TTAGATTTATTGACTGCTTAAAACCAAAATTGTACATGACAAGCCAGGAAATCAAAATCGCTATTGCAGACGACCATAAGATATTCCGGGACGGAATCAGAATGGCCTTGAGAGACAGAGAATATTTGAAGATTATTTGGGAAGCTGAGGACGGAAAAGACCTGATGCACAAACTCCAGCTTAAACAACCAGACGTAATTCTGATGGATATAAGAATGCCTGAGGTAGATGGTATCAATGCGATTAGTTTAATTCGAAAAGAGTATGAGTCTTTGAAAATCATTGTTTTAACAATGTACGACGACCAGGAAATGATTACGAAAATGATGGAAATGGGAGCTAACGCCTACCTTACCAAAACAACAGATCCAGACGAAATATACCAGGCGATCCTAACCTGTATGAATGACGACTTCTATTTTAATGAACTGGTTAACAAGGCTGTATTACTAAAACTCCAACATAAAAAAACTGTCCGGCAGTTTTACCCTAACCCGGTAAAACTCTCAGAAAAAGAGCTCAGGATTTTAAAACTTATTTCAGAGGATAAAACAACTGAAGAAATTTCAAAAGAAGTATTTCTAAGTCCGCGAACCATCGAAACCATCCGCCAGAACATGAAGCAAAAGGTCGGCGCTAAAACTATCGCCGGGCTCGTAATGTATGCTATGCGTAACAAACTGCTTGAATAGCGTTTTTGTTTCAATATTAACTTATGCTTTGTCGCATCGGTAAAGCCTTTCTATTATGGAGAATATTAACAACAGCTATTTTGAGGGTTACTATAAGGATATCTGGAAAAATATTGTACCCGCAGAATTGACTATCCGTGAGTCAGACTTTATTCGTGACTATTTTAGACTTCAACCGGGTAGTTGTGTGTTGGATTTAATGTGTGGTAACGGTCGTCATGCCATTACGCTGGCGAAAAGCGGGATGAATGTAACAGCAGTTGATAACCTCAAATATTATATTGATGAAGTGCGGGCAATTGCTGAGAGGGAAAATTTACATATTGACACCGTCCAGTCAGATGTTGTGGAGTATGAGGCAGAGGGTTCGTACGACCTCGCTTTATGTATGGGCAATAGTCTTTGCTTTTTTGATAAGGAGGATACGATAAAAATTTTGAGGATGGTGAGCCGTCATTTGAAACCCGACGGTTATATGCTGATCAATTCGTGGATGCTGGCAGAAATTGCTTTTAAAGACTTCAGAGAACGATCCTGGACAACATTCGGAGATCTAAAGTTTATTACGGATAGTAAATACTTCACAAAACCTTCCCGCATAGAAACTGATCACCTCATACTTGCCGCTGACGGTAAAACTGAATCAAAAAAGGCGATAGACTATATCTACTCCATTAATGAGATGGAAGAAATATTAAATACCGCCGGTTTTGACCTGCTTGAAATTTATAGTATCCCCGGTAAAAAGAAATTTACAATAGGCGATCCCAGAGCGTATATAATCGGTCAAAAAAGGTCCTGACTTTATCACAGTCAGTTTTTAAAGCCACTTATAGGCCATCAGATTCTTTTTTCTTTTTCCGATATCTACCACTACTGAACCGGCGTGGTTGGCGCCTTGTGCGACTTGAATTTGTTCCCATAATTTTCCAGATAAGGAAAACCACAAGTACCACTATAATAAGTATAACCGGAAAATTCATCACTGAGGTTTTAATCGAACCGCGATAGTAGTCTTAGAATTCACAGGCGTACTAACTCCCATGGCTTCCATGGTTCCACCAGTCTCTGTTGTAGAAAACTTTTCTTTCATTATACCTGTGTCTTTATCAATAATGACTTTACCGGTCCCTGTACCATTTAAGGTCGTTGTTGTTTCGTTTCCCATCAGTGTCGTCCTGGAGATAATTGTCGAATAATTTTTAAAATCGATGATCAGGGTTGAATCAGTTAATCCCGACAATGTGTAAATAGTCTTAATGCTACCATTTGTATACTGGCTGGAGTCAGCCCAACTTTCACCAATGGCAATACTGTTATATGGTAGAATCTTGAAAAAACTTGCCTGGCCTTCCTGGGGGGGATTTGCCATGTCAGAAAGTTCTTTGATCATGTTCAATACAATCGCCGTCCTCTCATCTGCAATAATTTTACCCGACCCCCTGGGGGCTATGGAGATAACCATTCCAGTGTTGTCGATTGTCATCTCATATTTTTTCGATAGTAAATTTTTTATGTAGTCTCCGAAGGGACCAGCAAGATCGGAACTGTCATTCGAATTAAATGAATGTTTTTGTCCCATGCCATTAAACCGGAAATTGATACTCTGACCTTGATGTTGTAATGTAGTTTTCGTACCGTCTGATTCCAGGACTTTGTAGTTGTACAGAGCTTCGCCGTCCACCTCAAAACTAATGGCGTTGTTCATCGCCTGTTGTGTTACAATTGACTTTAGATCCATATGGACATTAAGCGTCTTTCCAGGAGTGAAATGAAGTTTTCCCTGAATTTTTTGCCCATAGACATTCAGGTGGCTCGCAATAAAAAAAAACAGCATTACTGGAATCGCAGAAAATGAAGTTCGCATACATCAAAAATGGCAAATCTTATTCAAATTTGATGAAGGTTGTTGAAAAATCTAACTAATTCCAAGGGTTGATACAATATTGCCTCGAACTTGCTACATTTAGTTTATAAAAACTTCGAGATATGCCAATCAGGATGACAGATGATCCCCATGACCCAAATCAAAATGATTATAACGATGACCGTGGCGGCCGGAGCAATGTGCCAGGCGGCGGTGGAGGTGGCCTTTTTTCTTTGTTACCGTTATTGCTTAGCTTGTTTAAAGGGAAGGGCATCATTCTTCTTTTAGTACTGGGAGCAGGCGCCTATTTTTTACTCGGCCGCGGAAATTGTAACATCCAGGATATTGCTCAGTCAATCTTCTCTCAAAGTGGTTATAGTTTTAACCCAGCTGAATTTAATAAGGCATCAGTTTATGAAGGGCTAGAAGACGATCAGGGAAAAAATCCATTGCCTGAAGCAGTTTCGTTGTTACGTTTCGCGCCTCAACGCGGCGATCAGGGCCAACAGGGTAGCTGCGTTGCATGGAGTAGTGCTTATGCAGCCAGAACGGTTCTCGAAGCAGCGTCAACCGGTGTAGATCCCAACCAGATACGATTTAGTCCTTCGTTTATGTATAATCAAATTGGTTTGGATGATTGCCAGGGATCTTATATACAAAGAGCCATGGACCAGATGTCAAGGCAAGGGGCCTTACCCCTTGATCAATTTCCTTACGACGAGCAGGATTGCACCCGCCAGCCTAACAGCAGCCATGTCCAGCAGGCTTCGCAATACAAAATTCATGGATTTACACGTCTGACCAACGGGGATAACATCAACTCCATTAATGTTCGCGCCGTCAAAGAACATTTGGCTAAGGATGCCCCGGTTGTGATTGGCATGATGGTCGGACAGAGTTTTATGCAGGAAATGATAGGCAAAGAGCTCTGGCAACCCGGTGGCATGGATGCGTCACAGGTTGGTATGGGTGGTCATGCCATGTGCGTAATAGGATACGATGATAGAAAATTCGGTGGGTCGTTTCAGATCATGAATAGTTGGGGACCCCAATGGGGCAAAGAAGGAATCGCCTGGGTCAGGTATGGTGATTTCAAAAATTATGTTCGCGAAGCTTATGGAATCGACCCGCTTCCTAAAAGGGGAGCTGTTGCAAATCTACCTCTTGAGTGCACGATTGGACTTGTTGACAATGCGACGAAACAGAATATCCAATTACGCTCAACCGGTGGTAATGAATTTCAAACAGCAAGCCCTATACGCGTTGGTACCAGGTTTAAAATGGAAGTTAAAAATGCAACAGAATGTTATATCTATATTTTCGGACAAGACGAAAGAGGAAGGAGTTTTGTGTTGTTCCCATATATCAAGCCTGGTGAAACAGTTTCCAAACATTCACCCTATTGCGGAATAACCGGCTATCGTTTGTTCCCAAAATCACAATCGTTGGAAGCTGATAGTATAGGCACAAAAGATTATATTGTTATTGTAGCCAGTAAAGATGAACTGGATTACAATAGCCTGAACGCAGCGATTAGTAACAGCAATCAGTCCAGCTATGCTGGTAAGGTGAATGATGCATTGCGTAGCATCCTGATTCGATCTACCGGTTTTAGCACCGGGGCGAATGGCAGCATTTATTTTAAAGCAAACGCGAATGATAATAAAGCCGTTGCTACGATTGTTGCGTTCGACAAGACAAAGTAATTAATAGGCAGTATATTAACTAAATGACGAGTATGAAGTTATTTCTTGTAGTAGTTTCAACGGTTTTTCTTTCAACAACCTCCTTGTCCCAGGATCTGAGTAAATTTAAACTTTATAAGCCTGATGAGGATGCTGAGATGAGATTATCGGAAGCAGTTAACCTTGCGGAGAAGGAAGGTAAGCATGTTTTTGTTCAAATTGGCGGCAACTGGTGTATTTGGTGTGCCCGTTTTAACGATTTGGCGACTACCAATAAATCTGTGGATTCTGTAATCAACAAGAATTACATTGTTTATCACCTTAATTATAGTAAGGAAAACAAGAATGAAAAGTTGTTAGCGCGATATTCCTATCCACAACGATTCGGATTTCCTGTGTTTCTTATTTTAAATGGAAAAGGTGAATTAATTCACACCCAGAATTCAGCCTACCTTGAAGAGGGTAAAGGATACGATGTAAAAACCGTTGTAGGTTTTTTATCGGACTGGTCACCAGCAGCGCTTGATCCAAAAAATTATATGGAGTAATGAAAACGGACGGAATTGACTCTTACCTGAAAATGGTGAGACATCCGGTCAAGTTTAGGATGTTCTTATTAACCCGCCTGCCCAGTGCTTTTTTTTGTGGCGTGCGTGTCCGAAGTATTGACAAAGACCATTGCACCGCAAGTGTTCCTTATAAATGGTTATCGCGAAATCCCTTCAGGTCAACATATTTTGCCTGTCTTTCCATGGCTGCAGAAATGAGCACCGGGGCTTTAGCGATGATGTACGTGTATCAAAGATCTCCCGGCGTTTCTATGCTGGTGGTAAGCGTGGAGTCTAAATATTTCAAGAAGGCAACCGGTCGAACCACTTTTAGTTGTCATGATGGCGAAGAATTTCGAAAAGAAATAGAGGAATGTATCTCAACTGGTGAAGGTCGTATAGTGAAGGCAAGGTCGATTGGTACAAATGATAGAGAGGAGGTAATAGCGGAATTCTTAGTTACGTGGTCTTTTAAAGTTCGCAAGTCTTAACGTTGATTTTTTTAATAACAACCCAAAAGAATTATGATTCTTCGGGCTCATCGAAATTAATATGAAGATAGCATTTCATGGGGCGGCGCGAACTGTTACGGGTTCAAAGCACCTGATCACTTTAAAGAACGGGAAGAAAATTTTACTTGATTGTGGGATGTTTCAGGGGATGGGTCGTGAAACAGATGCGCTAAATCGCGACTTTGGTTTTGAACCCTTGGAAATAGATTTAATGGTACTATCGCATGCACATATCGACCACAGCGGGCTCATTCCAAAACTGGTAAAAGACGGCTTTGCCGGGAAAATTTATTGTACGCATGCTACCAGCGACCTTGCACGGATTCTCCTCGAGGATTCAGGTGAAATACAGGAGAGTGATATAAAATATAGTAATAAAAGGCGGCTGGCTGAAGGTAAACCGATGTTGCAGCCACTTTATACAGTAGAAGATGCGAAAAGTAGCCTGGATAGATTTGTCGACGTTTCTTATGGAAGCTGGCAACAGATAATGGAAGATGTTGAGGTAATGTTTACGGATGCAGGGCATATCATAGGAAGTGCCTGTGTTCACCTCCGAATTACAGAGAACGGGATAACAAGGCAAATTAGTTTCAGCGGGGATGTAGGCCGGTACAGGGATATTATTTTAAAATCGCCTGAAGTATTCCCACAGGCTGATTATATTATTCTCGAATCGACATACGGTAATAGTCTTCATGAAGAGATGCGAACTACACCTGAGCATTTACTGGAATGGATAAACAAAACCTGCATTGAAAAAAAGGGGAAGTTAATTATGCCAGCGTTTAGCGTCGGCCGAACCCAGGAAATTTTATTCTCTCTGAATCAACTGGAGTTGGAAAATCGCCTGCCTGAACTGGATTATTTTCTCGACAGCCCATTAAGTTTGGAAGCGACCGAACTTACTAAAAGATATCCTGAATACTTCAATCGTTATATCCAGAAAATCCTCAAATCAGATTCGGATCCGTTTTCTTTTCAGGGACTGAAGTATGTCAAAACCGTCGAGCAATCAAAACTTCTGAACTTTAGAAATGAACCCTGCGTTATTATTTCGGCAAGTGGTATGGCTGAAGCCGGCAGGGTAAAGCATCATATAAGTAATAATATCGAAAACAGCCGGAACACTATCCTGATGACAGGGTATTGTGAACCCAGCTCGCTTGGAGCCAGGTTAATGTCCGGTGTCAAAGAAGTCTCCATTTTTGGAGTTGTTCATGAGGTTCATGCAGAAGTCGGTTCAGTACGCAGTATGAGCGCTCATGGGGATTATGAAGACCTCAGTCAATGGCTGGCTTGTCAGGATCCCCGGGCCGTCAGCAAACTTTTCCTTGTACATGGCGAATACGATGTACAACAAGCGTTTAAGGACCGGCTTTTGCGAAAAGGTTTCACCGATGTTGAGATACCTTCCCGGCACTCAGAAATTGGATTGGGTTAAATCTATATTTCAAACGTCGTTACTGTTCTGTTAATTTCAATTCTAATACCTATCGGGGTGGAAGCCAGTGCCTAAAGGGCAATAATTTTCACAACTCCTTAATAAACCTGGCAGACAATTTTCCGTTCTTATTAGTGACTTCAATTAACAAAAGGAGGAACTATGAAGAGCAATTTGAAACTGTGGAGTGGATGGTTAGGTGTCGTCTTCTTGCTTGCAAGTTGTGTTTCCACTGCGCATATCGAAAAAGACGACAATACGGATTTTACTAAATATAAAACGTACGCCTGGGTAGAAAAAGAGAATAGCGATAAAAAGGAAAATAGAAAAAATGACCTGGCCGAACAGAAAGTTCGGGATGCGGTTAGCAAAGAGCTGGAAAAGACGGCAGGATGGCGCGAATCTAAATCAAACCCCGATGTATTGCTGAGCTACGACCTGTTGGTAGAACGCTCAACAAAGCAACAAGCGGATCCCGTGTATTCAAGGCCTTTCGTCCGTACATTTTATAATCCCTACTCCCGGAGGTTTTACAGAGTTTACTACCCTTCAAGATTTATGGGGTACGATCACTTTGATGTAAACACCAGGGAAGGGACGGTAACGATCTCCATGATTGATGCAAAAACTGAAAAACTCGTATGGCAGGGATGGGCTACAGATGAAGTGAGTAACAGGAATATGACAAGTAAGGAAATCCAAAATAGTATAAAAGCCATATTCAGGAAATTTGATATCGCGAAAAACTAATTTGTTACCCGGACGGTTGAAAACTTACCCCGGCATCGGCCGGGGTTTTTTTATAGTTCGCCATTTTTCCCCAAGGAGTCTCCGCCAGTTATACGCGGGTACCTTAGGGAGAAACCCGGAGCACTATCGTTGAAGCTATAGGATATCCATCGGGGAAGAAATTATCACCATCCAGTTCCAGTCACCCCGGCTATTTTTTCAGTTCCAGTATACATTCATACCACATATTGCCATAATCCGATACTTCAGCCACCGTCACATTCAGTATAATACTATCACCGCATTGACTTACAGTTCCGGTTCCGCCCTCTACGATCACAACTGGTCCAGTACAGCAATACTCGCCCACCTTTTGATTATCAATAGTGGCCGTGAGTGTTACGGGATCTATCGTAACGATCATGGGTACACGCTTGTAACTCCAGGTACTCCAATGATTCGGGTAGGGCCAGGCCGTAACCAGGATCGTGTTTCCCGTGCCTGGCTGCACCAGGATAGAATCGCCGACCCAATATTCATGCGTGATGCGCTGTACTGTATAATAGCCACTAAAGGAAGCGATATCAAATTTGCATTCCGCAATATAGGCTATCGAAAACCTGGAGCCCGGCAGTGCAGATGTATCTGCTCCATAAGGATTTCCTGCAACAGGAAACGCCTCAAATTTTTTACCGTCCTTCGTCGTCACATCAACGCCAATCTCAAATTTGTCACCCAAATTAATAGTGGATTCAAATAAGTCTCTCAATTGTGTCCCGGTTACCTGTATGCTGGTCGGGAAGTTGGTCACCCCTGCATGGATAGTTTTGATATTTGACCGGTCATCGTTCTTTTTAACCACGACATCTACCTTTTGAGGCAAAACGGCTGTTCCATAATACATATCAACAACAAACTTGCCCCGGAAACTTTCCGGGTCCCGGCCCGGAATAGAAAGATCGGCACTGGAATCCTTGGTAAGTAGCGGCAGCGGCAAACGAGAATCAGGCGGGGGTTCCACATTCTCTTTTCTGCAGGCTATCCACAATAGGATCAGCCCCGAAAATAAGACGGTATACAGCGCTCTTGTGTTCATTTTAATTCGTTTGTTGTTAAATAGTGCACATACGGTTTGATTTTTAAAGTGTGGCTGCCACTAACTTGAGCTGCTGTTTTTTAGGTGTAAGATAGTAACTGGAATGATGGTAACCAATGACCTGTCTCAAATAGCGAAATGAAGGATATCAGAATCTTCATTCAACGCAAGAACTGTGACTGTAAGTATCTGTGGTTTATTTCGTTAACTGGTTCCGGTGAATCTTCCTCCCTTAAAAATAGATGTTTTATGTGAGAGGGCAGGCAAGACTCGTCGGATTTAGAAGCTATATGAATCGGCTGCCATCAACAAGTGTCTCCGGCCGCAAGCCAGCCCGATTTCAGGTTCGCGGTTAAAGTGCCGCGCCTGATCACGCATTATAAAAAATTCAATGACTGCGAACGTCTGATGAACGACTTTTATACCAATGGGATCAACAGGCTTCAGGAGAAACTGGGCATTGTTCTTTTCCAATTGCTGCCAAGCAGATGAATTGTTAGACCGGCTATGCGGACTGGCGAAACAGGAAGAGAGCAACCTGGTATTATCCCGGCATGCAGGACGTGCCCAGACTTTACTAATGTTCTTATAATAAGCGGAAACTAACCATGGTGGCAAGAGCTATGTGGAGTGGAGGAAAAATAAAACAGGTGTATGTTTTTTTCAATAATACAGCTACTACCACTGGCGCTATTGAAAATGCCACACCTTCCAGGCGTTTGCGAGAATTGTATCCAACGCGCCCATCAAACGCCCGGCGCAACGAACACCATGGTCTTTCACTAGCTGCTTTTTTTGCGTCTGGTACTCTTTTTGGTAGCGGTCTTTTTCTTTGCTGTTCTCTTGGTCGCCGGTTTCCTGCCAGGTGATTTTTTCTTCGCTGTTTTTTTTGCCACCGATTTCTTTTTGGGAACTTTTGCACCGGCTTTCCTTGCTTCGGATAAGCCAATAGCGATTGCCTGCTTGCGGCTTTTGACTTTTTTTCCGCTTCCTCCGCTGCGGAGAGAGCCACGCTTTTTTTCATGCATCGCTTTTTCAACCTTTTCCCCGGCTTTTTTTGAATACTTTGCCATATTGAGTAGTATTTATCGGGTTTCAATGGAAGTTTTTAGGCTGCTGCCATACTCATGCATGATTCAGCACATTGTCGACAGATGGCGGCGCAGCGAATACAATGTTCATGTTCGTGCTTTTCACACTCCTCGGCACAAGCAATACATATATCGGCACAGAGCTGACATGCAGCATTGGCATGGGAGCTGTGAAGGTGCATAAGCTGTGCTGCCGTTTTGCACATGGTACTACACTCTAGATCCAATTGGATGCACACTGACATCATATTTACGTCTTCTTCACGCAGACAAGAAGCTGCACAATGATCGCAGGCATTTGCACATTGTATGCATAGCTCGATACAGGAGTGATAGGTCGATTCCATAATAGTTTATTTTTCAATGAGAGATTTTATTTCTATCGGTTCAAGGCCCGAGTTAGCAGGGCCGGTAAGTACATCACCATTGGCTGCATATCTCGCGCCATGGCAGGGACAGTCCCAGGACCGTTCTGCATTGTTCCATTTTACTTCACATTTCAGGTGAGTGCAAATTGGCGATACTGCTTTTAACTCATTGTTTTCATCCTTAAACAGCGCAATCTTTTGATTATTGTATTTGATGACCTTACCCTCGCCCGCTGCGAGCGCTGAAATTTCTTCCAGTTCATCATGAGGAAGCCATTTTCCCACAAATTGTTTGACCACATCCGCATTGTGTTTGATAAAGTTTACGAATCCCGCGACTGGTTTGATCCTGTTAGGGTCATAAACACGCAGGTAAGGACTTTCTTCATTCAGCAGGATGCTTTTTAGCAGCAACGCGGCAACGCTGCTATAAACCATACCATTGCCACCATACCCTGTTGCGGTGTAGATTTTGCCGGGATGCCCGGGCATCTGCCCGATATACGGAAGACCATCGGCAGGCTCAAAATACTGGGAAGACCAACGGTAGGCAATGGTATCAACATCAAAATGCTTCCGAATATGCGCCTCAAGTCGACGAAAATTATTCTCAGTATTCTCATCATGCCCGGTTTTATGATCGTAACCACCTACAATCAAATAGTCTTTTCCTTTTATTTTTTGGCTTCGGTAGTAATGGTATGGATCATACATATCATAACAAAGTCCTTCAGGGTAGTTATTTGCTTTTAAAGTAACTGCCATTGCATAGCTCCTGTAAGGGGAACATCGCAGGTGTAAGAGGTTCACTGTTGGTGGTATATGAGTAGCATAGATCAGGGCTTTCCCTGTAAAGTCTCCAGCGTTTGTTTCAACCCTAATGGTTTCGTTTTCTTCCGCATTGGTAATGCGGGTGTGTTCTACGATCACGCCACCCGCTTTTTCAAATTCAGTTGCAAGGCCATATACATAGTGAGTGGGTATAAACTTTGCCTGGCCAGGGACCTTCAAACATTTTGTCTGGCTTATTGGAACCGGGATAAAATCAGAATACTCCGCCATCACTCCGGCTTCTATCGTTGCTTTTTTTATTTTATCGAGTTCTTTTTCCTGGTCTTCCGTCTGTGCAAATAGAAAAGCCTCTGTTTCTTCAAAACCGCATTCGATCCCATAGTCGCTAATATTGTTCTTAATGAGTCCTATGGCTTCTTTTGTCGACCGGGCAACCAGTGTGGCTGTTTCCTTGCTGAAGTTTTTACTAATAGTTGTATACGGTGTATCGAGTAACGTGTTAATATGAGCCGTGGTACCGCCGGTGGTACCAAAACATAGTGTATTCGCCTCCAGGACAAGACAATTTTTTCCTGACTTCTGAAGTAGTAAAGCGGTACTGATGCCCGTTATACCACCCCCTGCGATGATTACATCATAGACTGTTTTGCTGTTTGGCTTATTAACCGGAGCATAAGATTGCACACTATCCTGCCAAAGGCTGACGCAGGCGCCATCTCTGTTTATCATAGCAATGTTTTATAATAAACCCTCGACAATTACCCTGCCATGATAATCTCTTTAATTGTTATCCTTATCTAACAATTTCAATAGTTGCTCAAGAACATATTGCGTGTAGAATTGCCGCACAAAGTAAGGATCCTGTTTTTCTGCTTTAATCGTTTCGCAGATGAGTGTACTACCTTCACAGGTTATGGCAAAACAGGCAAATAATTCCTCAATATTTTTTTCAGGGACGGGAGAAGCGTAACCGGTTATGCCGATGCCCCAGTGGCAATTAAAAAGTCGGGCGACATTTTTGGCCATGGTGCTTGCAATTTGCTGCGATACGCAATCGGTGACCATAGCAAGTATGGGGTCTATACCCAACAATTTTGTTTTTTGCCCAAGATTATACGCAGTGACCCCTCCCTGGAAGAAGTCCATGGCTCGTTCCGCGATTGATAAGGAGGTCTGCAATTGCCCGGCAGTCACACTTTCTGCAACGGCTATTGTCTGATTTCGTCCCTTCAGCAGATCTGCGATCTGGTTAGCTATTTCCTGTTGAGACTCGTGGTGACTGTGCATAGGTTTTTGTGAATGATCAGGACAAATTGCCTGCCACAGCGATATTTGCTAATGGGGAAAGATTTTTGAGACATAACGGGGATAAAAACGCCGAATCGAATAATTTTGAGACCCATGTCCCTGTTTATTACATCCCTCGGTTCTGGTAGCAATGGAAATTGCTATTATATAGGCAATTCAAGCGAAGCAATTCTGGTAGATGCGGGAATTTCGTGCAGGGAAACGGTGTTGCGGATGTCCAGGCTCGGTTTGTCAATGGACCGGGTTAAAGCAATATTTGTTTCCCATGAACATGCAGATCATATCTCAGGGATCAGGGTCCTGTCCAAAAAGTACCGGCTGCCGGTATACATAACGCCAGACACACTTCGATTAGCCGGGCGGATACTCGAAAAAGAGCATATCAGGCATTTCAGCGTGGAAGAACCGATTTGTATAGGTGAATTGAGTATCAAGGCATTTAAGAAATGCCATGACGCCGTAGATCCGCATAGTTTCGTGATTTCGTCTCGGGGTATCAATATTGGAGTTTTTACGGACATTGGGAATGCCTGTAAACAAGTCATTACTCACTTTAGTCAATGCGATGCAGCTTTTTTGGAGTCGAATTATTGTGAAAACATGTTGAGAGATGGTAATTATCCATTCATATTAAAGAAAAGGATAAGTGGAGGTGATGGGCATCTCTCCAATTCGCAAGCTTTGGAACTGTTTACAAAATATCGTGGAACACAGTTAAAGTACCTGGTACTTTCACATTTGTCTCAGAATAATAACAAACCATCAATTGTGGAGGAACTTTTTAGTAAAGTTGCAGGCAATACCAATATCATTATTGCTACACGATATAGAGAAACAGAGGTAATAGAAGTCCTGCCCGGGGAAAGAAATTCAACTACTTCAACCCAAATTCCAGTATACAATCCTGCGCAACAGCTATCATTGTTTTAATGCAGCCGGGATGGTCGTGTATAAAAAATTCCACATTCGACCGGTTATCTTCTTGTAGAATCACGTGCAATAAGGACCGAGGGGATCACAATATTTTCATTAGGAACGCTGAAATTAGCTTTTCCCAGTGACCGGAATAACAGGGTAGCAGCGGCGCGACCCATTTCAAAAGCGGGTTGTGTAATAGTAGTTAGAGAAGGGTTTAAGATAGGGGCTGTTTCCAGGTTAGAAAAACAAATAACCTTCACATCTTTTGGAATATTGAGTTTTAATTCACTGCAGACCTGGTACACGGGAGCCGTTAACTTCTCAACTGATGCAACAATGCCGTCGGGTCGTTTCTTACTTTGTAATAATTTTTTTGTTAGCTGATAATTTTCATTGGTATCGTTACTGCATACCAGGATTCTCGTGTCATCAACCGGACGACCTTGGTCCACCAACGCCTTCTTATAGCCTTCGAGTCTTTTATTACTGATTGAAAGACTTTTTGAAATTGCCAGGAAAGCAATATCAATACAACCCTGGTTTATCAGATGTAGCGTAGCCTTGTACCCGCTATCGAAATCATCAGTGGTTATTTGCGCGGTTGATACGTTTTCACAAACCCTGTCGAAAAATATTAGTGGAAGCCCGTTTGAAATCAGATCACTTATATGATCCGTCTGCGACGTTTCTCTTGAAACGGACATCAGGACACCATCCACACGGCCGCCCTGGAATTCCTTTAGTATCGTTTTCTCATTTTCAAAACTTTCATGTGTCAGGCAGATCAGCACATGGTATCCTTTTTCCTTGGCCACAGATTCAATACCATTAATTGCCAGGGAAAAGAAACTATCTGCCACTTCCGGGATTACCAGGGCAATATTTTTACTTCGGCGGCCTCGCAGGCTACTGGCGTAAGGGTTGGGAATATAATTGAGGCGTGCTGCGGTCTCCAGCACTCTTTGCTTTGTTTCATCGCTGATTTCGTAGCTATCATTTAATGCCTTAGAAATGGTAGAGACGGAGAGTTTTAGTTCACTGGCCAGCTCTCTGATATTAATATTCTTCATGGGCAAATAAGCAGTTAAAACAGCCTGGAAAACGGTTGGGCGGCGAAAACGGTTTCGTAAATAAAGCTAATGTAATATCGAAAAATTAACTCAAAAAAAACCAAATTGAGAGAGCATTTAACATTCTGGTAAAAGGGTTTGGTTATCCTTGCCATATTAATTAATAACCAAGACTAAACTTCTTCCAATGTGTAAACTCCTAACTACGCTGCGATCTTTCGCATCTTTTCCAGCTACGCTATTGTTTTTTGTAAGTTTTTTCTACGCGGGCCATTTGCTGGCCGGGGAGCCGCCGGGTAAAAATCCCGCAGAACTGACGGTAAGAGGAACTGTTGCAGACGACGCAAACGCAAAGCCACTCGCCGGTGCCAGCATTGCAGAAAAAGGTACCAACAACGTGGTCCTAACTGATGCCAATGGTCGTTTCTCTATCAATGTAAGGGACGGTAACGCTGTTTTGGTGGTAAGCTATGTGGGGTATTCCACCCTCGAGGTTCCAGTAGCAAATAGTGAGACTGTAACGATTTCACTTAAAGCAACTGCTTCTGACCTGGGTGAGGTAGTAGTTGTTGGATACGGAACTCAGAGCCGAAAGGATGTGACAGGTTCTGTAAAAACATTGAAAAGTGAAGCATTTAATAAAGGTATTATCAATTCGCCACAGCAGTTATTGCAGGGTAAAGTGGCGGGGGTAAACGTAACTTCCGCCACCGGTGAACCCGGCGGAGCACTGGGTATTACAATCCGCGGACCCGGCGGTGTGAGAAGTGGTAGTACACCGTTGTTTGTTGTAGACGGGTTGCCGCTCGATAATTCAAGTACAGGAGGAGGTGATCCCCTTAATTTCATCAATCCCGATGATATCGAATCCTTCGACGTATTGAAAGATGCGTCAGCAACAGCTATATATGGTGCCCGTGGGGCAAATGGGGTGATCATTATCACAACCAAAAAAGGAAAAGCCGGGACTTCTGTACTTGGATTGTCTACCAGCCTCGGTATTTCCAACCTTGCTAATAAAATTGATGTATTTAGCGCCGATGAAT
>JAEYVW010000059.1 GCA_023429365.1 Bacteroidota bacterium | reverse complement strand
TAACGCTTTTAAAAATAAAAGACGATGCTGAAATGGCTGTGATTGAAATGGGTGCCAATCACGCAGGTGAAATTGCCGCCTATTGCAATTATGCATTACCGACACACGGCATCATCACCAATGTAGGTAAGGCTCATCTTGAAGGGTTTGGAAGCATTGAAGGTGTGAAAAAAGCAAAGGGCGAACTATTTGATTTTTTACGGGGCCAGCCTCACTACTATGCTTTTGTGATGTGGGACTATGAATACCTGCGTGAAATGAGTAAAGGCATCAGCGGCATTATTAAATATGGAACGGTAAATGATACGCATGTTACGGGTTATGCAAAACCCGGAGGTTCTTTCCTCGATGTGGAAATAACGCAGGGGCTCAATCCCATAGTATTGTATACCAAACTGATCGGTGATTATAACCTGCCAAATGTGTTGGCCGCCGTTACCGTAGGCAAAACCTTTAAGGTACCGGAAGAAAAAATCAAAGCCGCCATTGAAAATTATGAACCTTCCAATAGCCGCTCCCAACTGATGGAGAAAGGCAGCAATAAGATCATTCTCGATGCCTATAATGCAAACCCCAGCAGTATGCGGCTGGCGATCGAAAATTTTGCCAGGCTGCAGGCAACAGATAAAGTTTTAGTCTTAGGCGCTATGGCAGAACTGGGTCCTGAAAGTTTAGCCGAACACCAGCAGATCATTTCACTGATACAGCAAAACAAATGGAAACAGGTTGTGTTGGTAGGCGGCGATTTTTTTCAGATGGATCACCCGTTTTTAAAATTTGCCAATTCTAGTGAGGCCAGAACCTGGTGGCAACAACAAAAGTTTGAAAATACACATGTACTTATCAAGGGCAGCAGGAGTATGAAGATGGAAGAGGTTTTAAAAGATTAGATATGGATGTGCCTGAGGCAGGACTTCCTGCATTCAACTACATTTGCTCTCAGGGGCGCACTACTTATTCCTGCGTATTAATATGAACTGTCAAAAATTATTTCCCCAATTTGAACCCGAACTTATTGAGGTTCTTGAAAAGGAAGCCGTTTTTCAAAGGTTTCCCGCTGGCGAGACCATTCTTCGCACCGGCCAGTATATCCGCTCCACGGTGCTGGTTCTGGAGGGCAGGATAAAGATCTATCGCGAAAACGGGGAAGGCGGAGAATTCCTGATGTATTATCTCGGACCCGGACAGGCTTGTGCCATTTCCATGATCTGCGCCATTCAGGCTCAGGCTTCAGAAGTAATGGCGAAAGCAGAGGAAGACACGGAAGTGTTGATGCTGCCGGTTTCACTGATGGAAGAACTCGCCAATAAGTACAAAAGATGGTACCAGTTTGTCATCCAGACCTATCGTGGGAGGTTTGATGAATTGCTCCAGGTCATTGACAATATCGCTTTCCGCAATATGGACGAAAGGCTTGAATTTTATTTACGCAGGCATGCTGATACTACAGGAAGTAAAAAGATAGTATTGTCGCACCAGCAAATCGCCGACGATCTTCACTCTTCGCGGGAAGTAATTTCAAGACTATTGAAAAAGATGGAACAACGTAATTACCTTCACCTGCATCGAAACATGATCGAGTTGTTGTAAGCAATGTGACACTTGTCACAGGAATCTACGCTTGTTTACAATAATCTTGCAAAAATAAATATGGAAATACTCGCCTACCTCGCATCTGTTTTGATCGGCATTTCACTGGGAATGATCGGAAGCGGGGGCTCCATTCTCACAGTGCCGGTGCTGGTATACCTGATGCACATCAATCCATTATTGGCTACCACAAGCTCCCTGTTTATTGTTGGCACCACCAGCCTGGTAGGTGGCTTGAGGGCCTACTTAAAAAAGCAGGTCGATTTCAGAGCGATCACTGAATTTGGGATTCCATCCATATTTTCCATCTTCGTCACACGACACTATTTATTGCCAGCCCTGCCAGACCGGCTTTTTGCCATCGGAAACTTTGTTGTTACCACCGATATTTTCTTAATGATATTGTTTGCTGTATTGATGCTCGCGGCATCTATCACGATGATCGTAAACAATAATGAGAGTAATTCACCCGAGTTTACAGCAACTGAACGGCGCGATAAGGTACTGCCCATGTTACTACTTGGTTTGGTAATCGGTGTAGTGACCGGCCTGCTGGGAGCGGGTGGCGGTTTCCTGATCATACCTTCCCTTGTGCTTTTCCTAAGGCTTCCCATGAAGACCGCGGTGGGCACATCGCTGCTGCTGATCGCTATCAATTCACTTTTTGGATTTCTTTTCAGCTTAAAGCAATTTGAATACAACTGGACCATCCTGATATTATTTACTTTACTGGCTATAGCAGGCATCTTCATCGGTAGCAGACTGGCCGATAAAGTCCGCGGCTCCACTCTAAAAAGAGGATTTGGCTGGTTTGTGCTGGTAATGGGGATCTATATCATCGTCAAAGAGTTGTTTTTCCCGGAAATATGATCACGACTGACAGTCGCAGGGTGACCTAAGTCACAGTTGAAACTATTATCCTTACTTAAATTTGCAGCAACACAAAAATCATTGTTATGAAAGTTGAACAAATCTATACAGGTTGCCTGGCGCAGGGCGCCTATTATATTGAAAGTAAAGGTGAAGCCGTGGTGATCGATCCACTACGCGAAGTGGAACCTTATATTCAAAAAGCCGGCCGCAACAAGGCAAAGATCAAGTATGTGTTCGAAACTCATTTTCATGCCGATTTTGTAAGCGGACACCTTGACCTTGCCAAAAAGACCGGCGCCACGATTGTATATGGACCCAATGCGGCGCCTGCTTTTGAAGCCCATATTGCCAAGGATGGCGAAGAATTCAAAGTGGGTGATATTACGCTGGTAGCCCTACATACACCGGGACATACCATGGAAAGTACCTGCTACCTGCTCAAAGATGAAAATGGTGAAGAAGTGGGCCTGTTTTCCGGTGACACTTTATTTATCGGTGATGTAGGCCGTCCCGACCTGGCCCAAAAAGTGGCTAGTGACCTTACGCAGGATAAGCTGGCGGGATATTTATATGATTCACTCCGCAATAAGATCATGATTTTGCCCGATGATATTATCGTTTACCCTGCGCATGGTGCTGGTAGTGCCTGTGGTAAGAATATGAGTAAGGAAACCACAGATACCCTCGGTCACCAGAAACTAACAAACTATGCACTCAGACCCGATATGACCAGGGATGAATTTATCAAGGAAGTCACTACGGGACTGGTGGCACCCCCGGCTTATTTTCCATTGAATGTGATGTTAAATATCAAAGGTTATGAGAGTATCGATAAAGTATTAGAGCGTGGACAACAGGCATTGAGTCCTGAAGCTTTTGAAGCGGCGGCGAATGACACCGGTGCCCTGATCCTCGACACCAGGGATCCACAGGAATTTGCAAAAGGGTTTGTTCCCAATTCGATCAATATCGGTATCGATGGGAGTTTTGCTCCGTGGGTAGGTACGCTGATTCCGGATATAAAGCAGGAACTGTTGCTGGTCACAGAAAATGGACGCGAGGAAGAAGTGATCACAAGGCTGGCACGCGTTGGCTACGACCATACGATCGGATACCTGAAAGGAGGATTTGAAGCCTGGAAGAAGGCAGGAAAGGAAACAGACCAGATCAAATCCATCGATGCTGCAGAGCTGGCGGAGATCATGGAGAAAG
>JAEYVW010000042.1 GCA_023429365.1 Bacteroidota bacterium | reverse complement strand
GTAGCAACAAGCTTGGCCTGCAATCAAAAACCTGTCTCAACGGAAAAGGATAGTATGATTAAATTGGTCACGCTCGATCCCGGACATTTTCACGCGGCACTGGTTCAAAAGAAAATGTACAACAATGTTGATAGTGTCGTGCATATTTATGCACCCGGTGGCCAGGATCTGCAATGGCATTTAGACAGGATCAACACTTATAATAAAAGAGAGCTTTCTCCTACACGCTGGAAACAGGAAGTCTTTACCGGCCCCGACTTTTTTGAGAAAATGATAGAAGATGGAAAATCATTTCCCAGGAGTGAGGGAGAAAATGTAGTGGTGCTTTCGGGCAATAATCAAAAAAAAGCCGACTATATTTTGGGTTCGATTCAAAACGGCTTTCATGTCTTTGCAGACAAACCCATGGTGATCGACCAGGATGGTTTTGAAAAGTTAAAACTGGCTTTTGAAACTGCGGCACAAAAAAATTTGCTACTGTATGATATCATGACCGAACGTTTCGAGATCACTACCATCCTTCAAAAGGAATTGTCAGGGCTGCCAGGAATATTCGGAGAACTGGAAAAGGGCACACCCGAAAACCCGGCCATTACAAAAGAAAGTGTACATCATTTTTATAAGCATGTATCAGGGAATGTGTTAACGAGGCCCGCCTGGTTTATGGATGTGTCGCAACAGGGCGAGGGTATCGTGGATGTGATGACGCACCTGGTAGACCTTGTGCAATGGGAGTGCTTTCCCGAACAGGTTATTGACTACACAAAAGATGTCGCGCTTTTGACTGCTAAACGTTGGCCCACGGTGATGTCACCCGATGAATTCAAAAACATTACCAGGCTGGACAGTATACCGGTTTATCTTCAAAAAAACATAGCTGGAGATAATAAACTCCAGGTGTTTTGTAATGGTGAGATCAACTTTAATATCAGAGGTGTACATGCAAAGACTTCTGTGACCTGGAACTACAAGGCACCCGAGGGCATGGGTGATACCCATTATTCGATCATGCGGGGAACAATAGCCAATCTCGTCATCCGGCAGGGTAAGGAAGAAAATTATAAACCGGTTCTGTATATCGAACCTGTGATGAAGAGCAAGGCTTGGGAAGATTCTCTGCAACACAATTTCACATCTCTCCTCGCAAAATATCCTGGTCTGCAGCTTACACCGTCAACAAATGGATGGAAACTCACGATACCTGAGGAATTCTCCGAGGGACATGAAGCTCATTTTGCCCGCGTGATGGAAAATTTCCTGGGATACCTGCAAAATAAAAATATGCCGCACTGGGAAGTGCCGAATATGCTGACAAAATATTATATCACTACCCAGGCGCTTGAACTGGCAAAGAAAAACAAAGAATGAAAAAGATTTTAACCATAACCTTACTTTTCACTGCCTGCCGGCTTGCAGCGCAATATCCCAGTGTACAGATACCGGGATCGGAAATAAGAGTATTGAAATCCGAGATAGTAAAAGGACAGGAATACGAACTGCAGATCCTGCTGCCGGGCGGTTATAAGAAAAGCGACAAAAAATATCCGGTTGTATACCTGATGGATTCACAATGGGATTTCCCACTTGTAAAATCTTTGTATGGCCAGCACTATTATGATGGTTTCATTCCCGAATTGATTGTTGTTGGTGTGACCTGGGGCGGTACTAATCCGAATCCCGATAGCTTAAGGGCCAGGGACTACACACCCAGTAAAGAGCAAAGACTGCCACAAAGTGGTGGTGCCGACCAATTTCTTTCTTTCATGAAGAATGAACTTTTCCCCTTCATCGAAACCCAGTACAGGGCGCAGGATAACAATAGGGGATTGATGGGTTGTTCTCTTGGTGGCTTGTTTACACTTTATACCCTGTTCACCCAACCCGAACTTTTTGACTACTATGCCGCGGCAAGCCCCGCTGTGGGATGGGATAACGGTATTTTATACCAGTCCGAAAAAATATTTGCCCAGAAGAAAACAAATAAGCCGAAGCGGGTTTTCATGACCATAGGTGATGTGGAAAGAAGCCGGCCGTTTTATGAAGAGTTTGTGGAACAAATGAAAAAGGGAAACTATCCTTTTGTCTCCAAAGTACTTGTTAATACGGGACATTCAGGTACCAAGAACGAGACTTATGGCCGCGGACTTCAGTATTTCTTTGAAAGACCAAAACTGAACCCCGGCGACGCAGCCCTTCAAAAATATTGTGGAATTTATACTACTACACGAGGAAATACAGTTGAAATAAAAAAAGAGAACAACCAGCTTGCGCTATACTTATCAAAAAACAATAAATACCTGCTCCACGCTGCCAGCGACACCAGCTTTTATACTGACTCCGAGTTCCTGAATATCCAGTTCGATATAGAAAATGGTAAAACACGTGGATTCCAACTTAACCAGTATGGACAGTCACGATACCTGCAGAAAACCGACTCCCTCCCCGGAAGAGTTTATAAATGGACTGAGATAAAGGGTTTAGGTGATGGTGTTTCCAAAACTGTTATGGATGGAGGCACTACAACTCTTTCCAGGTTCAGGGTGAGGGTGGAAACAATCGGCGCTAACAGTA
Organism: Bacteroidota bacterium; assembly: GCA_023429365.1. Taxonomy (GTDB): domain Bacteria; phylum Bacteroidota; class Bacteroidia; order Chitinophagales; family Chitinophagaceae; genus Terrimonas_B. The sequence goes on along the minus strand of JAEYVW010000042.1, from coordinate 1,483 downwards.
AAATCAGGCGGCAACAGGTAGCAGGGGATGAGGAAGAATTGATCATTATTAAAGAAGGAGAAGCCAAAATAAGCCTCCGCAATTCGACCAGGAAAGTCGGAAGGGGTGGCGTAGCTTTCATTATGGCAGGCGATAAATATGAGATCACTAATTCGGGTAAAGGAAATACTGTATACTATCGTTTTAATTACAAAGGAAAAATTTCCGATCCGGAAAGAGCTGCGAAACACGGAGGCTCCTTTATTATCGATTGGAATGCTCTCGATACCTCGGATACCGGTAAGGGATACCGCCGCAATTTTTTCGACAGGCCCACTTCTCAACTACGCCAGTTTGAGATGCATACAACCGCCCTAAATGCCGGCGCTGTAAGTCATGCACCGCATACTCATGTACAGGAAGAAATCGTATTGATATTACGCGGAGATGTGACCATGGATATTGACGGTAGGCTGATCCCCGCTTCAGCTGATGATGTCGTGTTCCTGCCATCTGGGGTGCCGCATGCATTGAATAATACGGGTGCTGACCCGTGTGAATATTTTGCTTTTCAATGGAGAAATTAAACGGTTATGAAAAAAAGTATAGCTGGATTTATTCTGTGCCTTATCCTAAGTGGTACAGCTCTTACGCAAGACAAACCAATTGGAATTTTCGACGGGCACCGGGACGTGGGAAATCCCTTGTTAAAAGGATCTGCTGTTTACGATCCCAACACACAGGAATATACGGTCTCAGGTGCCGGCGCGAATATGTGGGCCAGCAGCGACCAATTTCATTTTCTGTATAAAAAGATCAAAGGAGATTTTATCATAAGTGCCACCATACGCTTTATCGGTAAGGGGGTCAACAATCACAGGAAGATCGGCATTATTGCGAGAGACCAGCTCAGCGCCAGTTCCCGTTATGCCGATGCTTGTGTACACGGTGACGATCTGACTTCTCTTCAATACAGGGCCTCTGACAGTGCCCAGACCGAACAGGTAATCATTTCCTCCCACTATCCAACCGATATCCAATTGGAACGTAAAGGAAACCTGTTCAAATTCTCTGCAGCAACATTCGGCGAAAATTATAAATCTGTTTCAAAAGAATTAGAGCTTAATGAGGAATTATATGCCGGGCTTTTCATTTGTTCCCATGAAGACAGTGTGATGGAAAAAGCTGTGTTCAGCAACGTACGCATCATCATTCCTGCCCCAGCCAATTTTCAACCTTACCGCGACTATTATGGTAGTCAACTAGAAGTGATGGATGTACTAACAGGTCAGAGAAAGATACTTCACAGCGCATCGAATTCCCTGCAGGCTCCTAACTGGACCAAAGATGGAAAACACCTTATCTACAATTCTGAGGGTTTATTGTATAAATATGACCTTACCAAAGGTGGTATCGAAAAATTGAATACAGGTTTCGCCAACCAAAATAATAATGACCATGTACTTTCTTTTGATGGAAAGCAAATGGCGATCAGTCATCATAC
>JAEYVW010000470.1 GCA_023429365.1 Bacteroidota bacterium | reverse complement strand
GTGATACGCAACAGCGATCTTTTCTCTTTCGATATTTCTGCGATAGCCAATGCTTATGCGCCGGCCAATAGTATATCACCCAATGGTTTGAACGGTGAAGAAGCATGTGTGTTGATGAGATATGCCGGCATGAGCCCGAATGTAAAATCTATAGGTGTTTATGGTTACAACCCTCAACACGACAGGGATGAGTTGACGGCACGCCAGGTCAGCCAGATGCTGTGGTATGTGCTGGATGGCAGGAGCCGCGGTAAACGAGAAGCGCAGCTTGATGAAAAGGAATCGTTCAATGAATATCATATGGCGTTTGCTGAAGTCGAAACCGTTTTTTTACAAAGTAAGAAAACAGGACGCTGGTGGATGCGGTTGCCCGACAACAGCTTTATTGCCTGTAGCTATAAGGATTATTTGCTGGCAAGCAGCAATGAGATTCCCGAGCGCTGGCTGCGAGCGCAGGAGAGAGGATAGTGAGTGTATTGTTTATTTGATATTCACTTAAAAATTCAACTCGCAACAATAATTTTAACCAATGATCAGGACCGGGATTTGTTCTTACGGTATGAGCGGGAAATTATTCCATGCCCCTTTTATTCAAAACCACCCGGGATTTGAACTCGCCGCGATAGTGGAACGATCCCGAAATGAATCCCGCGACCTGTACCCGGATTCTAAGCTGTACCAGTCTGTTGAAGAAATGCTTTCCGATGATAGTCTTCACCTTATTATTGTCAATACACCAGTGCAGACACATTTCGAATATGCCCTGAAGGCGATAGAGGCGGGCAGGCATGTGATCGTTGAAAAGCCTTTTACTGTTACCACTAAAGAGGCTGAGGAACTGGTCAGCAAGGCGGAAGAAAAAAATGTATTGTTGTTTGTGTACCAGAACCGCCGCTATGATGGCGATTACAAAGCTGTCAAAGAGGTTTTGGATAAAAAAATATTAGGCGAGATAAAGGAAGTGGAGATACGGTTCGACCGTTTTCGCACCGGGATAAGCCCCAAGTTGCATAAGGAATCAGCGATTCCCGGAGCTGGTACAACTTATGACCTTGGCGCACACCTTGTCGACCAGGCATTGCAATTGTTTGGTGAGCCGAAGTCATTATTTGCCGACCTGATGGCCATGCGCGAGGGAAGCCAGGTGGATGATTATTTCGAGATCATATTGTACTATCCTTCGTTCCGGGTGAGGTTGAAGGGTTCCAGTTTTGCAAAAATGCCGGTACCGGAGTATATCCTTCATGGGACGAAAGGAACATTTCTCCAGCAGCGCTCAGATATGCAGGAAGCATTACTATTAAAAGGTATTCAGCCATCTACTCAGCCCTGGTATTCCCAACCGACACAGCCTGATGGTGTACTTAATATTATACAGGACGGTAAGGAAGAGAAAAGGGAAACTACATCAACAGCCGGCAACTATATGGATTACTTTGAGGATGTGTATGAGGCGATCAGGGGAATGGCAGCCAACCCGGTACCGGGGACAGATGGGGTAAGGATCATCCGCATCCTGGAAGCGGCAAAGCGAAGCGCACATGAGAGAAGGGTTGTGGATTTTTGACGTTATTAATCTTTAAGTTCATTGTTTAATAGATTTCAAATGTTCAGTGTTCACTCGATTTTAAGACCAGGATGGTTCCTGGTAGCCATGTTTCTTTTTGTTTCCTGCTCCGTACAGAAAAAGATCGGTAAGTCAGCTGATAAGACAGTGTTATCGGCGCCAGCTTTGCAGACCGCGCACGTAGGTATCAGCATTTATGAGCCGTCGACAGGCAAGTACTGGTACGATTTCCAGGGTGATAAATATTTTGTGCCTGCCAGCAATACAAAGATCCCCACACTTTATGCTGCCATGAAATACCTCGGTGATAGCCTGGAAGGCCTGCGCTATGTGCTTTTTGAAAATGATAAAAAGGAAAAGACTTACTGGATACAGCCTACTGGCGATCCTACTTTATTACATCCTGATTATAAGAACCAACCCGTCGTTGATTTCTTTAAGAAAGATTCATCAGCACGCTACGAACTCATTAGCGGCAACCAATGGGAGGATACACCCTGGGGCGCAGGGTGGGCCTGGGGAGACTATTCTGCCTACTATATGGCGGAGCGCAGCCCATTTCCCGTTTACGGAAATGTTGTACATGTGACGGGTGTGGGTGATGGAATACAGATCGCTCCCCGTGTATTTGAATGGGTTTATGGGGGCAAGGACAGCGACAGCGTTTTTTCACTAGGTCAAAACAAATATATTTTCCGGCGTGATATGAAACAGAACCAGTTTACCTGGACAAGAAGTTCTTCACCGGTAGTGAAAACAGAGATACCGTTTGTTACATCGATTCCCTTATCAGTTTCCTTATTGAAGGATACAATCGCTGGTTTAAAACTTTCGATTTTCCATAATACCAGGCTGATGAGTCCAAAATCTGTTTATTCGCAACCGGCAGATTCTATGTTTAAACCGCTGATGTACCGCAGTGATAATTTTTTCGCGGAGCAATCGCTGCAGATGGTTAGCTTCAGGTTATTAGGCGTAATGAATGATTCGAAGGTTATTGATACCATTTTAAAAACAGACTTCAAAGACCTTCCGCAAAAACCGCGCTGGGCCGACGGTTCGGGCTTAAGCCGCTATAACCTGTTCACTCCCCAGGACTTTATCGCCATATTGA
>JAEYVW010000379.1 GCA_023429365.1 Bacteroidota bacterium | reverse complement strand
GTGAGCACAGCACGGTTAAATGGTGCAAACCAGATCCCGCCGCCGTAGCCCTTTGCCCATTTGTCGTTATCGTCATTATCAGCCCAAACTCTGCCTACGTCAAAAAACGCATGCATGCCAAATGATCCGGGAAACAGGTAAGTCTTAAAGCTGGAAATGCGCCAGCGTAACTCCATATTATTATAAAGTTTAGTCTTCCCTGCAAACCGGTATTTTCGGTAACCGCGCAGGTGGTCATCATTGCCAAGGTATTGCGCCTGGTGTATTTCAAAGTCGCCGAAATTATGACCGCCACCGATACGGTTGGCGAAAACCAGCACTTTTTTAATCAACGGGATATAAAAACTGAAATCCGAATTTACCTGTGTTACGTCATAGCTGGCGGCATTCAGACCAGAGAAATGTCTAACTGCTGTTTGCCAGTAAATTCCACTTCCCGTTAGAGATTTATTGTCACGTGTATCGGCTGTCAGGGTAAAGCGACCGCCGGCATAAAGTTGTTTTGAAAAAGCACGGGTAGGATCGAGGCCTGGAGGAATTTCCTGCCCGATAAAACGTTTACGATTATAAGACTCTGTAGAGTCCATTTTAAAGAACTGGAAGCTGGGGCCGATGGTCATGAATACTTTATCGGAAAAATTTCTGCGTAGTTCAATCGCGAAATCTCCGAGGTTATATCTTGTCCGGTAATACCTGAATTTACCTGGTTTTGATTTATCATATACGGTAGAAGGACCGTAACCAAAAAAATTGGGGACATGCGGGGATTTGACATCGGCTTCTATCAACAGGTCGGTTTTACTGCCGATCACACTTATAAACTCTGCATTGTAACGAATGTTGAAAGCACGGGTGGCCAATGCATGGTTAAGCGTAATTGAGTGACTGTTTTTATAGGGTGTTTTTCGAAATCCGTGATGAATGATTTTCATCCATCCACCCAGGAAAACACCATCGTCAGGATTATATCCAACCGAAATAAAAGGAATGACTTTGTTATATTGGTAGTACAGTGGATCGAAGTGATTGGCTATACTGTCATGCCTTAACTTTTGTTTGAACTTTCCACTAAAGCTATTATTACCGTCCCGATCGTCATACACGATAGCTCCTTCAGAATCCGCGCTGTTTTCAAAATGATCTTCGCCTTTTCCGCCAATCATCCGGATCTTGATCTTATCATTGTTGCCATTGACAACAAACCTGTCCTTACCACCAAAGCCATATATCCTGATCTCTTTAGTGTCCAGGGCATTGAACTTCCTATGAAATACGGTGTCATTTGTTCCCATATCAGAAATCAGCAGGTTGACCGAGCCGTCATCATGCCGTGTCACATTGATTAACTCATCTTTATCACTGGCAGTGATGTCAACGATCTCGGCGAGAAACCGGTAATATTCCATCACGTCGGCCGCAAGATATTTGCGTCTTTCCTTAAGCGTGCTCACTATTTCTGGTCCCGAGATATCCCTGATCTCTGCTGGTTGTTCCTTTAAGGCATTTTCGATTACGGTGTCGACCATCCTGGAAAGGAAGACTGAAGTGATATTTTGCCAATCCTGTTCGGTAAGCTGGTTCAGGAAAAAACGGTCAAAGTTTCGGGCGGCAAAATTGAAACGTTTTATGTTTTTGGTTTTGGATTTTAATCCTTCCAGCTGGGGCACCAGCCAGGGCCATTGCACGATATGCGGGATCACGCCTTCGTTAGTATAAAATGCCTGGTCCCGGTCTTTTGGGATTGGGTAAAATTGTTTCCCTTTCTTATGGTCAATAGCACCCCATTCCCATTGTCCTTCATGCCGGTCGAAGTCCATCACAAACATGTCCAGTATGCGTGCCCGCAGCACGGCTTCCTGGTCTACGGTGTTGGAATTGTCTTCTATTAATTTTTCTACCACGTCCTCGGTATCATAGTCTTTTTTAACTGAATCGGGAATTTTTTCCTCCAAATAAGCCAGCAGGTTACCAAAATCCTTACGATGTTCGCCGAGGGCGGGGTCATCGGGTATATAAACTATATGTGATTTGAGATAGGGAACGTCGACCGCTTCGGCCAGTATGGGCATTGACAGGGCTGAATAAGGATAGGAAGCCGATATTCCATCAGAAACCAGGTCTTTAGCCGCCTCGCTTTCAATGTCGCCGGGTAAGGTCTTGCTTGTTATAAATTTTCGTATCGACCGGAAATTATATTCCTTACCGCTTGCATCCTCCAACCTTAAAGAGCGTGTTTGCTTGCCCCCGCCACGTTTTACCGGCTGCAATCCTTCAGCTTTCATATTGATCACTGGCACCCGTATCGGTGTTGTCCATTCCCGCCGGTAGTTGGCGCCCATCCAGAAGGTTCTTGATTTACTGATCCGAAACTCCTTTGAAGCCGGGGCTGTGATGGAGTCGCGGACCGGCTGGGCAAGGCTATCATTTGAAAAAAATAAGAGAAATGAAATACAAAAAAAGAAAAATCGCATGTCTTGTTTTTCTTCAGATAAATCAAATGTCGTGCTAACAATAAAGGGGTAACTAAGTCCACACGCTCCTGGATATAATTCGCGGGGTGGCTTAATTGATTTTTTCATAAGCCTATATCCCTAATTTAGCATGTACCTTGCATTGTTTACCTGTCACCAAATAGCTATGTATGCCCCCTGCAGGAAATACGCGTACCTTTTTACCTGTCATTTTCTTAATCACATGGTTTTCCTCTTTTGGGCAGGTGGACACCGCGACCAAAAAATCTATCGACAGCATTATTTTGCGTCAGCGGGGGATAATCGGAAAGCTCGCCCAAAATCTATTGGTGGATACCGCCGGGGAGGACCAGGGTTTGTTACGAAATGACCGCCCCTTCCAGAGATATAAAGGTCGAATAATTCGGGATATTAAAATTGAAGCGCATGAATTTGATATTATTGATTCGTCAAGGGGCATCAATAACAAACTAAAGCGCCTTTCCAATCACCTGCATCGCAAAACCCGGGATTTTGTCTTTAGAAACCACCTGTTTTTCTCCCGCGACCAGCAATTATCCCCTTATATCATGGGTGACAACGAAAGACACCTTCGCGACCTGCCCTTTGTTCGTGATGCCAGGATACGTGTGGTGCCGGTCGCAGGTACCGACTCCGTGGATATTGTTGTGGTAACCTATGATGTATTGTCGATTGGCGGCAGTTTCAGGATGCACAATACGGAAACTGTTTCGGCCAGTATCAAAGAAGATAACATTATGGGTTATGGCGACGAAGTAAGCGTGCAGGGGCTTTTTGACGCTTCTAGAGCCGAGCAGTTTGGCTATGGCTTTGATTTCACCAAGCGTAATATTATGGGCAGCTTTGTGACGGTTTCGGCGGGATTCACCAATTTTTCCAAAACAATCCATCCGGGAAAACGTGAGGAAAGGCTTAGTTATCTTCGGCTCGCCCGCCCCCTGGTCAACCGGTTTATGAAATGGACCTATGGTGGTGAAGTGGAGTTTAGGAAGACGCAAAATTTCTACAGCACAGATTCCTTATATTTTCAGGACTACCAGTATAAATTTGACATCATCGATACCTGGGCTTCATGGAATATGGATGCTGATAAGCCTGATGGAAATGGTAATGGCGCCGGAACACGTTTACGACGCCTGTTGGGTCTACGTTGGGTGAAGCAAAAGTTTGATTACCGGCCTTTAAAGTTTGAGCAGGAATATGACTACCGGTATGCAGATCTCGAGGCGATATTGGGATCGTTTTCTTTTTTCAGGCAAAACTTTTACAAGACCCAGTACATTTATGGTTTTGGTAGAAATGAGGACGTGCCAGAGGGCATGGAAGGATCTGCGACGCTTGGATGGACACGAAAACAGCAAAGAGAGCGACCTTATGTGGGTTTGAGTTTCCAGCATTATTTTTTTACAAAATCGCAACAATATTTTGACTATAGTATAAAGGCAGGAACCTATTTGCATCAGGGAAAACTGGAAGACATTGATCTTTTGGCGCGGGTAGACTATTTCAGTCACCTTCACAACATGAATAAAAGATGGAAGCAGCGTTATTTTCTCGGGGCCAGCATTACCAGGCAGATGAAAAGCTTGCTTGGTGAGCCGGTCCGAATCGAAAGCCAATATGGGCTGGAGGAGTTGAGAAATAACTTTGCTTCGGGTAATTTCAGGGCAACGGCGAAAGCCGAATCGGTTTTCTTTAGTCCATGGACCGTTTTATTTTTCCGGTTTGCCCCTTTTATATTTACCAATGCGACTTATATCAATTTAAAAGTCAACCAGGAATCGGTGCCCAAATTATATGCATCCATTGGAGGTGGCGTCCGTATCAGGAACGAAAGCCTGATATTTGGCACAACGGAATTCCGGGGCATGTATTTTCCGCGCAAGAATTTCCGAAATGAGAGCTGGCGGTTTGAAGTCAATACAAATATCCGCTTTAAATACAACAGCAATTTTATCAGGCGGCCGGAGTTCGTTCCTGTTAATTAGTGTCATCTTTCTTAAACCTCGAAGCCTTTTGATTTTGCGTATCTTGATGTAAAATCATGTCATGAAGAATGTCATTGTAACGGGTGCGGCAGGGAACCTTGGACAGGCCGTTGTAAAAAAGTTTTTGCATGAGGGGTATAATGTGATCGGTACGGTTCATCGCGAAACACCAGTGACTGAAAAAAATGCCCACTATGAACAGATTGTCATCGATCTTAGCGATGAGGTTAAAGTAAACGACTTCATTAATTCGATAATAAAAAAACTGGATTCTATCGATGCCGCTGTACTTACGGTTGGTGGTTTTGCCATGGGAACCCTGGAAACTACTTCTTCGGCCGATTTGACCAAACAATACAAACTCAATTTTGAAACCGCCTACCATATCGCCCGTCCGGTATTTCTCAAAATGATGGAACAGGGTTCTGGTCGGATATTCTTCATCGGTTCCCGTCCGGGGCTTGAGGTAAAGTCGGGCAAATCCATGGTTGCTTACAGTCTTGCCAAATCGCTTCTTTTCCGGTTGGCGGAATTGATGAATGAAGAAGCCGGAAAAAGCGATGTGGTGGTTAGTGTTGTCGTTCCGTCTACCATCGACACATCCGATAACCGGCAGTCGATGCCCAAGGCTGATTTCAGTAAATGGGTTACACCGGAAGAGATTGCTGGAGTCATTCATTTTTATTGCAGCGGGGAAGGGCAGGCGTTGAGAGAGCCGGTTTTAAAGATTTACGGCCGGGGTTGATGCAGCCGGGACTTCCATTCCCGCTCAGGAAACCCGGTCACCTGCTAAAGATGGGTTCTGTTTTACGCAGGAGCCATCCAGACTGGCAGATAAGCGGGTTAATTTCACGCCTCAATTTTCCCGGTGATTAATTTTTACGATAAGATTGTGGCCGATCCTGTGTTCCATCGCCAGCTTAAATGTGGGGATACCCTGATCACGCGGTACAATTGTCCGCTTGAAAATCAGTACCAGGATATCTGGAGCCATCTTAATTACATCGCGTATGTGGTAGAGGGCAGAAAGATCTGGCACACGGCGAATGGCTCATACGATCTGCGTAAAGGTTCCTGCGTCTTTGTACAAAAGGGCGCTGCGATCGTGGAGCAATTTTTTGATACGAAATTTTGTTTTGTTTTATTTTTTATCTCTGATGAGTTTATTTGCGATGTGTTGCGGAGTAAGTCAGGTGTAATCAGGATGTCCGATAAGCGATACCACACTGTGATGCCGGTAAACAGAAGCGAATTGCTGGAAGCGTTTTATTACTCAATGATGCCTTATTTTGGTAATATTAGGGAACCTGATCCTTCCGTCCTCGAATTGAAATTCCGGGAATTGATCCTGAATGTCGCAGATGATCCTGCAAACCACGAGCTTCATGCGTTTTTTAATTCCCTTCTCAAAAGACCCCGGAATGTGTCGCTGCAAAAAATAATGGAAGACAATTTTTGCTTCAACCTCAAACTGGAAGAGTACGCGGTATTGACTCACCGAAGCCTGTCAGCATTCAAAAGGGATTTTCAAAAGCAGTTCAAAAGCACGCCAGGCAAATGGCTCAT
>JAEYVW010000387.1 GCA_023429365.1 Bacteroidota bacterium | reverse complement strand
AGCTGCCATTGGTTTTCTCCTTTGTATTCCCAGGCTGCTACATAAGAATAGTTCGCATCATCACGTTTTGCTTCTCCCTCTTCCGTTTGACTTTCTTCACGGAAGTGACCGCCACAACTTTCATTGCGATGCAAAGCATCTATACACATCAATTCACCCAGCTCAATGAAATCGGCAACACGGTTGGCTTTGTCGAGTTCGGGATTCATTTCTTTTATCTCACCGGGGATGCGCAGGTCTGACCAGAATTCTTTTCTAAGCTGCCTGATCTCGGTGATCGCTTCCTCCAGGCCTTTGGCATTACGTGCCATACCACATTTTTCCCACATGATCTTACCTAAACGCTTATGCATGCTCTCGACAGATTGGGTACCCTTGATATTCATCAGGTTGTTGATCCGGTCACTGACAGCTTTTTCCGCTTCCTCAAATGCAGGATGCGTCGTCGGAATCGGTTTAACGGCAATTTCATCAGCCAGGTAATTACCTATGGTGTAGGGTATCACAAAATAACCATCGGCAAGTCCCTGCATCAATGCTGATGCACCAAGGCGATTCGCACCATGATCACTAAAATTGGCTTCGCCCAATGCATAAAGACCGGGCACTGACGTTTGCAATTCATAATCCACCCAAAGTCCACCCATGGTATAGTGAACAGCAGGATAAATTCTCATCGGTACTTCATAAGGATTTTCCCCTGTAATCTTTTCATACATATCGAAAAGATTACCATACTCTTCTTTTACCACTTCCTTACCAAGACGGGTGAGTGTTTCAATATCTGGATTTTCGATACCAAGTTTATTGGCTTCAGTCCGCCCATATTTATTGATGAGATTGTATTTGAAGTCTAGGTACACAGCCTGACCGGTTGTGCCCACGCCATAGCCGGCGTCGCATCTTTCCTTGGCTGCCCTCGACGCTACGTCACGTGGTACCAGGTTACCAAAAGCGGGATACCTTCTCTCGAGGTAGTAGTCTCTCTCCTCTTCGGGGATATCATTTGCTTTACGGTTATCACCTTTTTTCTTGGGTACCCAGATCCGGCCATCATTGCGAAGTGATTCCGACATAAGTGTCAGCTTACTCTGGTGATCTCCTGTAACAGGAATACAGGTTGGGTGTATCTGTGTAAAACAGGGGTTGCCGAAAAATGCGCCACGTTTATGTGCTTTCCATGCCGCTGTAACGTTGCTACCCATGGCATTTGTGCTTAGATAAAACACGTTTCCATAACCACCGCTGCAAAGCAGGGTTGCATGACCAAAATGTCTTTCCAGTTCTCCTGTTACCAGATTGCGTGCAATAATTCCTCTTGCCTTTCCATCTATCATTACGATGTCCAGCATCTCATGACGATTGTACATCTTCACATTACCCAGGGCCACCTGTCTTTCCAGGGCCTGGTAAGCCCCTATAAGTAATTGCTGACCGGTTTGACCAGCTGCGTAGAAAGTTCTTTTTACCTGGGTACCACCAAAAGAGCGGTTATTTAGCAACCCGCCATATTCTCTTGCAAAAGGAACGCCCTGTGCCACGCATTGGTCGATAATATTGACACTTACTTCGGCCAGGCGATGCACATTTGCTTCACGAGCACGATAGTCGCCACCTTTAATAGTGTCATAAAACAAACGAAAAACGGAGTCGCCGTCATTTTGATAGTTCTTCGCGGCGTTGATACCGCCCTGCGCGGCAATACTGTGTGCCCGGCGGGGTGAATCCTGGAAACAAAATGCCTTTACCTGGTATCCCAGTTCACCAAGTGAAGCAGCCGCCGAAGCACCTGCCAGTCCCGTACCGATCACGATGATCTCGAGCTTACGTTTATTAGCCGGGTTGACCAGTTTACAATGTCCCTTATAATCCGTCCATTTCTGCTCTAATGACCCAGACGGAATTTTTGAATCGAGCATATAATCTTTTTAGAATTATTTTATATCCTTTCTCATCAACTACAGAATGCCTCACTTACCCTTACACCCATCCCAAATACATACTCACCGGCATCATGGCGAAAGCCAGTGATACCAACAGCGAGAAACCAAATCCAAGTGACTTTACAATATCTATATGCCTGCTATTGGCAAGTCCCATAGTACGGAACGAACTCTGAAATCCATGCAGCAAATGCCAGAATAAAGAAATACAAGCAATCACATACACGATCACAACCCACAGCTCTGAAAAAGTTAATTTCATGAGTGTATACATATCATGCATTTCTTTACCTGCAATAGAAGTTTGTACTACGCCGGTAAAACGAGAAGGTATCCAAAAATGCCACCAATGCAGGATAAAAAAGAGCAATAAAATCGTCCCCAACAGACCCATGCTCCGGCTATACCATTTGCTGCCGCGGTTACCCATAGTAACTGCGTATCCCTGTTTTCTTTTCGCGTTGTTCTGTACTGTGAGTACGTAACCCTGTATAATATGAAGAAAAATACCGACGAAAAGTCCCACTTCCATAATTCGAATCACAACAGTGGCACCCATGTAGTGGGCGGCTTTATTAAACATTACACCACCATCGTTTGCCCAGATACAGGCATTTACCCCAACGTGGACAACCAGAAATGCTATAAGCGACAACCCTGTCAGGCCCATTACCAGTTTCTTGCCTACCGCTGAGGTCAGGAATTCAGACCATTTCATCCTTAATCTTTTAGTTCAGTTTGCGCAAAAATAACGTGCAATGACCAAACTATGACAAAAAATTTAGGTTTGGGAATCATTTCAAAATGAAAATGGCACGTACAGACCGATCCAATGTGAAAGTTCGTAGAAGCAGATTAGGTAAGTCTTGCGGAAATCTCCGAATCGATCTTTTTAAAAAGGTGATATGGTTTATAAATTCGCCAGTTCTCAATTTCCATCAACTCGATATAACGGTTTAGATGGGCGCGTTTAAAATCGTACTGGGTTTGTAATGGCATCCCGAGGCAAACAATCCAACCGTTCTCGTCCATAAGCTCGTCGAAGAGTTCCTCATAGTATTCAGTACCGCCGCTATGAAAATTAAGAACGTTCTCCGCGATCAATATAAACTTGCTGATGCCCTCATACATAAACTTCTCCAACACTTCCCTTTTTAATTCCATGATATCATTTTCGATCGCATCATTCCATTCGCCTATCATCTCAATGATGGCATACTTCTCATCGCGATCAGCCATGAGCACTTTTACATATAGCGTGCGACTCCCAAAATCATCCCATTGCGGATGTATAAAATAATTGTATACGGTCTGTGTAAATTCAAACTCGGAATACTGGCGGCCATAGAACGGTGAAAGCTGATCCTCCTCGCTCACATAAATATGCCTCCAATTGTAGAATGGTTCTATGGTATGCATAGGCAAGTTCTTGCTGCAAAGATATAGCAGGATCTTAAAGAGTAAAACGCCTGGACCCCGTTTAAATTATTGATAAAATTTCACCGGCCCGGAACAATTTACATACTGATTTTAAATTATCTCAGGAGGTAGTCCCAGAGTGCGGTGTACTCGTTTTTAATTTTTGTACTGGTCTTATCAGCATTCAATATGGTGCCGAGTGAAGCGGGTATCGGCACTTCTTCCCCCGTGGCATGCTCAACTGCATCAGGAAATTTAACGGGGTGCGCGGTTTCCAGGAAAATCCCCTTTTTACCAGGATAATTATCCAAATATCTTTCCAGGGATAAAAATCCGACAGCCCCATGCGGATCAAGCAAATAATGATGCTCCTTGTAAACGCGCTCTATGGTTTGAATAGTTTCTTCATCTGTAATGCAAAATGATGACAGCTTATCCCTCAGGTTTGAAAACTGGTGCTGAAATATCTCGAGTATTCTTACAAAATTACTGGGGTTACCTACGTCCATCGCATTGGAAATTGTGGGCTGCGCCTGTTTAGGTTGCATCACACCCAGCTCCAGGTAGTCACCGACAACGTCGTTTATATTACACGCCGCAACAAAATGATCGACGGGCAGGCCTGATTTACTCGCAAGCAGACCTGCGCAGATATTTCCAAAGTTACCGCTGGGCACACATATCACGGGGGCTTGTGTCTTATCCACCCATTGCTTAAAGGCAAAAAAATAGTAAAACTGTTGTGGTAGCCATCTTGCTATATTGATCGAATTGGCAGAGGTTAGAAATAATTTTTTGTTTAGTGTAGGATCCGCGAAAGCCTGTTTCACCATCTGCTGGCAATCGTCAAAACTGCCATCAACTTCCAATGCATGAATATTTCGACCAAGAGTCGTGAGTTGCTTTTCCTGCACTGGGCTCACCTTCCCGGATGGATATAATATTACCACCTCAATACCTTCCACACCATAAAATCCATGCGCAACGGCGCCACCTGTATCGCCGGATGTGGCAACAAGTACAGTTACTTTTTTAGTATTGTCTTTTAAAAAATAGCCCAGGCAACGACTCATAAACCTGGCACCAACATCTTTAAAGGCAAGAGTTGGTCCATGAAATAACTCAAGGGCAAATACAGATGCATTTACTTCGACAAGGGGTATAGGAAAATCAATCGTCTCCGAAACAATCTTGTAAAGCTTTTCATCCGGTATACCATCCCCGATATAAGGCTTTATCACCCTATATGCGATCTCCTCATTTGAAAGCTTTTCAATTCCTTCAACCAGCTCCTTCTCTAAAACCGGTATCTTTTCCGGAAAATACAAACCCTTATCCGGCGCCAGTCCATTAATCGCCGCCGCCCTAAAATCCACAAGCGGCGATTGCTTATTCGTGCTAAAGTACTTCATGCATTATCTTATTATCCTGGTTACTACCATTATCAAAACTCCAATTCCCTCATTTTCAAATTTTCAAATTTTCAAATTCACAAATTCTCACATTTCCACATTTTCACATTTTCACATTTTCACATTTTCACATTTTCAAATCCCCCACCTCCACTCCTTTCTTATTAATCTTCGTCACATAAGTATGATAGTCGATCCCCAGGCGCTCATAAATCTCTTTCATCACCTTCTCCACTTCAATCGCTGTGTTTTCATCACGACTCAGCATAAATACGGATGGCCCTGATCCTGAAATTCCACCACCCAGGGCACCGGCTTCGCGGCATTTTTGTTTCAACTCATCAAAACCCGGGATTAAAATACTTCGCACCGGTTCGATGATCACATCTTCGAGCGACCTGCCGATCAGGTCAAGGTCATTTTTTAAAAATCCCGTTACCAGCCCTGCGATATTTCCCCATTGACGGATCGCATCTTTTAACAGGACCTGCTGGCGAAGTATCTGCCTTGCATCTGAGGTTCTCACTTCGATCTGCGGATGCACGACGGTGACATGCAGATCAGGAGATGGTATTGATATAATATCGAGCGGATGAATGGAACGGATCAGGCTTACACCACCCAGGATGCAGGGCGCAATATTATCGGCATGCTTTACACCTGATGCCAGCTTTTCACCGTTCATGGCCAGTTGCACTACTTCATCTGATGAAAAAGTATTCCCAAGCAGGTGGTTGGCTGCTACCGCTGCACCAGCCGCACTGGCTGCACTTGAACCAATGCCACTACCAGGTTTTATATGTTTCTCAATGACTACTTCAAATCCTTTTTCTGATCCCGCTTTTTCCAACGCCGATAAAAAAACAACACCTGCGACATTCTTCTCTGGCTCTGTGGGCAGGTTGAAATCATCACGGTTGTGAATGATCACGCCGGGCTCGTCGATCAATTTCACCTCCATAATATCACTGGGCTTATCCAGTGCCAGCCCCAAAATATCAAATCCACAAACCAGGTTAGCTACTGTAGCCGGACACCGGACGGAAATACCGCCCCCTCCCACCTGTGAACAGTCCATTGAATCCATATTATTCTTACTCATAAATTCTAAATCAACAATCATTCATCCAATCCAATCCTCACATTTTCACTCCCACATCTTCAAATTTTCAAATTTTCAAATTTTCAAATTCCCACATTTCCACATTTTCAACTTACTTACTCGCCCTCAATATATCCGCAAAAACCCCACTCGCCGTTACTTCTGCGCCAGCACCCGCACCTTTTATTACCAGCGGCTGCTCTTTATAACGATCAGTATAAAACAAAACAACGTTGTCTTTTCCGTACAAATGGTACAGGTCATGATCGGAACTGATATGCTGCAGGCCAACCGAAGCTTTTCCGTCTTTATAGGAAGCCACAAACTTCAATATACATCCTTCCTGAGAGGCTTCCTCGAAAAGTTTTTTAAAATGTTCTTCTTCGCGTTCCATCGCCGCGTAAAAATCATCTACAGTGCCCTGCATGCAGGACGGAGGCATAAATGAATCGTTTTTTATTTCGTCCATTTCAATTCTTACGCCAGCTTCCCTGGCCAGGATCATGATCTTGCGCATCACATCTGTTCCACCTAGGTCAAGCCGGGGATCAGGTTCAGTATAACCTTCGTCCTGAGCCTGTTTCACCACAGATGCAAATTTTTTCTTGCCATCATAATTATTAAAAACAAAATTAAGTGTGCCGCTTAATACCGCATCGATCTGGTGTACGCGGTCACCGCTGCGAACCAGGTCGTTCAGCGTGGCGATTACTGGTAAACCCGCACCTACATTGGTTTCAAAAAGGAACTGGCAATTGTATTCATCGGCCAGTTCTTTTAATTTTTTATAATTATTGAATGCGGAAGATGCGGCAATCTTATTGCAGGCGACAACAGTGATACTTTTCTGAAGCAACTGGTCGTACACAGACGCGACCTTTTCATTGGCGGTTATATCAACAAAAACCGAATTGCGAAGATTCCGCTCGATGATCCCATTCACAAAATCATGCAGGTTGGCAGTATTCCCTTCCTGTAATTGTTCGCTCCATCGGCTGATGTCGATCCCTTCTTCTTTAAAGATCATCTTGCGGCTGTTGCATAACCCGACAACCCGAAGCTGAAGCCTCATGCGTTTTTGGAGGAAATCAAGTTGCTGATGTATTTGCCCGAGTAGTTTGCTGCCTACATTGCCGGTACCGGTAATAAAAAGGTTGACCTGTTTATAGGTAGTCTCGAAAAATTCCTCGTGAAGTACATTGATCGATTTCTTTACATTACGAGTGGCGATAACGGCGGAAATATTCTTTTCGGAAGAACCCTGCGCAATAGCGCGGATGTTCACACCGTTTTTTCCCATGGCACTGAACATGCGTCCGCTGATACCCGGGTGACTCTTCATGTTCTCTCCCACCAGTGCCACAATCGAGAGATCTGTTTCTATCGATAATGGATCTACTTTTTCCAGTGCGATCTCATTAGCAAAGGCGGCATCGACAGCCTGCTTTGCTTTTTCCGCCGAAGCTGAGTTGACTGCAACACAGATAGAATGTTCCGAAGAACTTTGCGTGATCAGAATGACGTTTATTTTTTCATTGCTGAGGGCCTCAAATAATCTTTTTGAAAAACCTGGTATACCAATCATACCGCTACCTTCCAGGCTGAGCAGGGCAATATTGTTGATACTGGAGATTCCTCTTACGATATTACCATTTTTTTGAGCAACCGATTCGATCAGTGTGCCGGCATCCTGTGGCGCGAAAGTATTTTTTATCCACACGGGAATATTCTTTGTCATCACCGGTTGAATAGTGGGCGGATAAATCACTTTAGCTCCGAAATGAGAAAGTTCCATGGCTTCCTGGTAGGATATATGCGGAATGATGCGTGCGTTGGCTGTCAGCCTTGGATCCGCCGTCATCATACCACTTACATCGGTCCATATCTCAAGCGATTTTGCATTCAATGCCCCGGCAATGATGGCTGCGGTAAAGTCGGATCCACCTCTTCCTAATGTAGTGGTTATCCCTTCGGCATTGGCAGCGATAAAACCGGGAATAATGAATAGGTCGACGGGCTGATTTGGGAAATACTCATTCAGGTTTAAATGAGTTCTTGCAAAATCCACTTCGGCATTGGTGAAATTTGAATTGGTAACGATCAACTCCCTGGAATCTTTCCATACACTCTCAACACCCTGTGCTTTGAAGGTGGCGGCAATGATCTGCGAGGAAAGCCACTCGCCATAACTTGCAATCCGGTCGCGGGAGCGGGCTGTAAGTTCTCGAAGCAAAAAGATACCATTGCAGATATCTTCGATCTCGTTACAACTTTTCTTCACCAGGCTTAGCAACTGGCTTTGATGCGTCACCGGGATCAGTTGCTTTACTGAGTCGAGGTGACGTTGTTCTATAAAACTTAATTTGTCCCTGAAAGTCTCATTGCCCTCCGACGCAAGTACCGCCGCATGTAGCAACAGGTCCGTGACACCTCCCAGTGCTGAAACGACGACAATAGTTTTACCTGATTTGACTTTATCCTTTACAATTGATACAACTTTACTGATATTCTCTGCACTAGCAACGGATGTGCCACCGAATTTTAAAACCTGCATGAACAATATTTTTGATGATGTCTGAAATAAATAAGGGAATCCTTCTCGTGATCAGCCGCAACGGCCCGTGGGTAATATGATAAATACAATCCCTTACGGGATTGTTGTAATAATAGTAGTGGTAGTGGATGTAAAACCCACAGTGGAGATATGAATATGACTACTATTAATGCGCATCACTTGGTAATGAGGTGCGCAATATACTACAGAAAGCCTTATAAATAAAACCTTCCAAAATTTTTTAACCAAACTAGTGTTAGTTATTTCCCGGTAGAAGCTGCCGCTTTCTTTACGCTGCCGTATTGTAGCAGCAGGGCTTTCGCCTTTTCGTAGTCGGGTAAAGACAGCCGGTCCATTAACATCTTTACACCACGATCGACAAGCTTCTCATTAGTAAGTTGCATGTTGACCATCTTATTATCTTCCACGCGTCCCAACTGGATCATTGCTGAAGTGGAAATCATATTCAGCACCAGCTTTTGCGCGGTGCCACTTTTCATTCTTGTGCTACCGGTTACAAACTCGGGGCCCAC
>JAEYVW010000200.1 GCA_023429365.1 Bacteroidota bacterium | reverse complement strand
ATCGGGTTGATAAAGGGAGCCATATAGTCCCATCGGGTTGCATAGATGGTTGCGGCTGCCAGTGATTCCAGCATGGGCGCCTGCCCCGGAATTTTGCGGTAGCCATGCCGCGCCAGCGAATCTCCGGTTGTGTCTATGAAAATCTCCGCTTCGTCGTTTTTCCAAAACAAATGGATCACCGCGCCAATGAGTTCAGCGCCTGTAGATGGCCGGGTTCCCGTTTTATTACGAAGACGGTCGGTTATTGCATCCTTTACACGAAGGTTGGCAAACATGCTGTTGTTGATGGTCGGGTTGCTGACATTACTCGTAACCGAAAAATATCCTCCGGTAGGTAGAATGTTTTCCCAGGGGTAATCGATGAGATGATTATAAATTTCGTTGGCGTCGCTCGCGTTAAATTTTTCAAGGTTATATAATACCTGGCTGGCACAACGAAGATTCAGGTTAAGTCGGATGCAATCGTTCATGCTGCCACGCAAACGAATGCCGGTTACAAAACTGTCTTCCACCTCAAACCCGAGCTGCTCTACTTCCTGTTGCAGGTAAGGCGTGATGCGTTTGTGCGAGGTAATAGTGATGGAGCCGGGCTTTGTGAATGGATTCATTAGGCGAAGATAGGGAGAGGGGAGTAGTGAGTGGTGAGTGGTGAGTGGTGAGTTGTGAGTTGTGAGTCGTGAGTGGTGAGTGGTGAGTCGTGAGTTCCTTGTCCCTTGTACCTTGTCCCTTGTCCCTTGTACCTTGTAGTTTAAATTCTACAAGCCCACCATAAGTTTTTTCTATAGGACAATGCCATTATCGTCTATTTTTTTCACGCTTCAAGTGTCATTGTTTTGTAATCTCATGTGAGTAAGGGAAATGAGCAGGTTTAAACATTTTATTAGCACTTGGAGACAGGTTTGGTGCCATTTTACGTGTATATAGTATTTTATATTTTATGGAAAACCTGAATAAGCTGGTAGACCGGCTGAGTGAAGTATTTCTCCCTGCTGCGGTGCAAAATCAGAGTTTTTTTCTGAATGATGTACCTGCTGACCTGGCGATCACCTGCAACACGCAATACATTAGTTCAGTACTGAGCCGTATGATCTCAACGGTGGTGAAACATGTGAGCGATACCTGTATCCGGTTTACCGCCAGGAGACATGGAAATATCGTGGTACTCGAAGTGCAGGAATCTGGGAGCGTACATGGGTTTGCTATGGCGAGCGAGTTGCAACAGGTAAATTCCCTGGCTGAACGGTTTGGCGGAAGGCTCAGCATCACACTTCCCAGGCCCGAAACTACGGCCATTTCCTTTAGCTTCCCTGATAACGATAATTGATAAAGCCACAGACTGGCTTATCTCCTGAACCGAAATACATAACTCCTGGTACCGGTGTACAGGTAGGCTTTGAAGCGGTTAGTACCTGTAAAGATGATCTCATCAAAAAATTCAGACCGAATATCCTGGGTGGTAAAATTGACTGCCGTGATACGCAGACTACGCACATACCGGTCGTCGCAGGAGTACACACCGTTTTCATCAGTAAAACATTGGCCGGCCATCCAGTCGCGGCGGATATCCCAGCTGCCTTTGTACAACTCACCGTTGCTATTGGTGTATTCGAGCTGCCCGTCATCCTTAAATACAAATTCTCCATCCCTGAACGGAAGATTGCCGGAACTACCGCCCCAGCCGAGCCTGTCAACATCGACAAGACGCCATACCCCGCCTTCGATACGATCATCATATCTTTTTAGAAAATCCTTACTGCAACTACCCAGTAAAACAAAGGAGACAAACAATGCAGCAATAAAGTATAGTTTTTTCATACACCTGGTTTTTGGTGTTGAAAAATTAAAACTTTCAATTACACACCGCATTTACAGCAGCCCTGCTTTAACCAAAAATTAGGTGAAAGCGGAAACGGAGTAGTACTTAGACCCTGGTTGGTCAAAATTGCGGTGAAAAAAGTGTCCCCAGATATACCCAGGCTAAATGTATTTTAACCACCACTGAGTATGCTGCGTTTTATATTTATTAAACCATCGACATGGAAAATATAAAAAGGCAACAACTGAAATCCAGATCAGGTATACGACCCAAAGCGGGTAGCCGAATTGGGAGGGCCTGAAAAAGAAAGGTGATTGCGGTTCGGAAATTTGGGCTACGGTATGGTTCGTTGCGAAGAAAACGATAACAAGTATCGTGTGCAGCAAATAAAAATGTAGAATATAATAAAAGAAGGGTACACGCCCGTATACCGAAACCACGCGGGTCCAGCCCGAGCGAATATTTTCCAACAGCGAAAGTAGGATCAGTGCGGGGCCGATCGTCATGCATGAAAACTGTAGCGACGGTGGATATTTACTTGTGTTTAAAAATGAGTATAGCGAGTTGCCATCCCATGCCCCGGGATCACCATAACCCCGGGCCAGTCGCAATACAATAAACAAAATAGAGACCGCTGCGCCGGTAATTAGCAGAAATCGTTGTCTTTTTTTTGCCGGAAAATCTCTTTGAAACCAAACCCCCATGCAGTATCCGAGCAGCATTAAACCTGTCCAGGGAAGTATGGCGTAAAATATGCCAATGGTATGCGTGCTGTCGATCGATAAAAACATGCCCTGGGAAGTAAGTAGTGTTCCCATCAGATAAGCAAGCGTGCTGTTAGCCGGTGGGCTGAAATAATCCAGGATATTATGTCCCAGCACAAGGAGGAAGCCGACCCAAAGCACCACCTTGTAAGAGATCCGCATCAACAAACCGAGTATGATCATACTCCACCCAATGGCCCAGATGACCTGCAGGATGATGAAGTTGTAAAATGGGTTGAAGGTAATACCCAAACTTACCAGGGTGACTTCGACTATCACCAGCCAGAAACCTCTTTTCACCAGGAATACACTGGCTTCGGCTTTTGTCTTTTTCCGGGATGAAAGCCAGGCCGACAATCCCGACAGGAATACAAAGCCTGGGGCACAATAATGCGTTATAAAACGGGTGAAAAACAAAGCCGGGGTAGTGGTGGCTGGATCCAGCGGATCGGCGGTCATCGCTGTGATATGGAAGAAATCCCGGGTATGATCGAGGGCCATAATGATCATGATCAATCCCCTGAGGATGTCAACGGACGCCACGCGATAGGTGGAAGCAGTCGGGGTCATACCTGTAAATTATAACATTTTAATATAGAACTGCATTCCGTTTAAATAAATATGCAGTTCACGCATTTCTTTTAACGTTGGACCTTTAAAAAAAATAATTTGCACCCGGTTTAAACATAAAAGAGCGAATGAAAATTCTTTTTATCGGAGATAGTTTAGTGAAAGGCAAAAAAGGGGTGGACTGGGTCAAATGGCTCGCTTCGAAAAATCCGGGTTGGGAGGTTGATAATGCGGGGGTTGACGGTGAAACCCTGGCCCGGATCACGGATAGGGCGATAAAGAAGCTGGATGCATCGGTCTATGATATGATCTTTTTCGAGGGTGGTCTCACGGATCTGCTGGCACCCGAAATGAGCAAAAGAAGTTTTCTATTCAGGCAAAAATTTGCGGGCTGCGATAATGACGTTCTCGATAATCCCGAAGCTTTCGAGCAGGCTTATCGCTCTGCAATTGACAATATCAAGCAAAGAACTAATGCCACTGTCATTGTCGCAACACTCGGTTGCATTTGTGAGGATCTGGAGGCCCCTATCAACAAAAAGCGGGCTTTATACAATGCCATAATAAGGGATATTGCTATCGAAACTGGCTGCGGCCTGGTGGATGCCGGTGCGGTGTTTGACGGATATCTCCGTCGTTGCCGTACCAGGAGCTACCTGATGGATGGGTACTGGAGTACATGTTATCTCGACGCGTTCCAGTGTCGGGTGCTCGGTTGTCCCGACCAGTTGAGCAGGAAAAGAAAATTGCATTTAACCATCGATGGTGTGCATCTCAATAGCCGGGGTGCCAATCTCTACCGCGACGAAACTGAACGACAGATAAAAGCCGTGATGATCGATATTGCTACTTCCACCGGCTTTACAGGTTCCACAACTTCAATGTCGCACCCCCGTCACGCAAGCTGATTTAATTCGTATGCTGATCAACATAGGCTGATATCCATCCAACCTGACCGTTTTTTACTAGATAAAATTGTTTGGTTTCATAAACCGATTTGAACTGGCGCATGATCTTCAGCATAAGACCGGTACCTGCCAGCATTGATCGCTGATCGAATACTTTATGCACACGATTGATTTCAGCCGACAGCATTTCTTTATCGATCCCTTTCGGAGCCGTACCGGCCAATTTACCTGAGGAAAGAGCAGTATAGTTTTTATATAGTGTCTCACTAAACTTCTGCACATCATCGTAGGTTACCGTTACAATAGAACTACCTGACATTTCTGGTTTGATAAGGGTCGCCACAGCCCAGGCAATCCCTCCGCTAAAGGCGATGTAATCATTCATATTATACGCACCGCTGGCATTCACTGCGAAGATGATCTCCTGCTCCTCTGCAGCTACCAGTACCCTGTACAATTGCTTATTGAAATTGGTCAGGGTTTTATCAAATTCCTCGCATCTTTTTTCTGTCGCGTTCGCTACGCTTTTTGTACCCCAGTTGAGATTGAATAGCCTGAAGTCTTTAGTATTATCATAAGGGAAGAAGCCTCCTTTTGTATTGCCACTTCCGATATCGATGAGGAACGTGCTGAATCTTTTTGACTCCGGTACGATACCGAGGTGCGATAAGCGCCCTTCCTGCAACGCGTCGATCACTTCCACCTGCCGGTTAGGCTCATTGATCTTGACACGAAATGAATCGATGAGCAGTTTGATCCATGCATTTTTCTGGTCTTTGGCAGCCTGCATCTGTACTCCACTGCTGACGACAGTAAAAATATTGCCGGGAGTAACGCCGTATTTTTTTGTGGCTACATCATAAAGACTGCTAAGTCCCTTGAGTGTAGCATCGAAAGTGGGCGTGGAGAAAGAAATAAAATCCGTATTGACCGAAGTATCCTTCAGGATATTGAATGTTCCATTGATCCTTGCATTTCGGCCAATTTCAAGCAGGCTCATCTTGACGCCTTTCGACCCTACTTCAATACCCGTATATAGGTCTGCTTTGTCGTTACTTGCCTGGTTCGGTTGTGCACCTACAAAAAAATGAGCCACCAAAAGGCCGGCGACTGATAATGTTTTCCAATAAGCACTGCGCATAGCTGATATAATTTTCCTAATGAAAATAATGAAAACAGCCATCGCTTTCAGGGGTGTGCAAAAGCAGGGTTTTGTGGTGTAAAACCCAGCCATATCCGCAGCCATCCCACGCGGGTTTTATTATGAATCAATGAATTATTAAAACATACCTCAGAACCCTGGTTTTGAAAATTGGGGAAAACTGAGGCCAGGATTTTGGGATTAGGGATTAGATT
>JAEYVW010000120.1 GCA_023429365.1 Bacteroidota bacterium | reverse complement strand
GTTCAAAGCACCTGTAAAACAGCTACTCGAGCAGCATCTCGGTATTTGCTACCTGCTGACTTCTACCATAAAAAAATACGCCGGCATCATTGGACAGGAGATACCTGATACGAGGATGGACCTGGTTGACCTCCTGCGTATTTATCCCGTAAAGAACGCGGAGCAATTCGTGGAAGTAATAAAGATATTGATGCCAATCGCGCCGAGACTGTATTCAGTGGCATCTTCCCCTCTTGCACATGGAAACCAGGAAGTGCATATCACCGTGGCCCGGGACAGGTTCCTGGCTTTGGATGAGCAACGCTATGGATTGTGCAGTGAGTTTTTGGGTGACCAGCCGGTGGACACGCCCATCACATTTTATGTACACAAGGATCGCAACTTTAAACTACCCGCTCCTGAACGTGATGTGATCATGATCGGTCCCGGCACAGGTGTTGCGCCATTCAGGGCTTTCCTTTCTGAAAGAGATGCCAGCGGCGCCAACGGAAGAAACTGGTTCTTTTTCGGTGAACAGCATTTTGTCACCGATTTCCTATACCAGACCGAGATGCAGAATTTCGTCGACACCGGTGTTTTGAACCGGCTTGACCTGGCATTTTCCAGGGACCAGCAGGAAAAGATCTACGTACAGCACCGGATGCTGGAGAACGCAAATGAACTATACCAGTGGATGGAAGGCGGTGCCTATTTGTATATCAGCGGTACCAAGGATCCGATGAGTAAGGATGTAGAGAATACCCTGGCGCAGATTATTAGCGAACAGGGAAAAAAATCCGCCGACGATGCAAAGAAGTACCTGGAGCAATTGAAAAAGGAAGGTAGGCTGGAGAAAGATGTTTATTGATTGATGTGGCTGAATACATAACTGAACAACAACTCACATGTCTGAAAAAACGAACTTATCATCAGTTGAAAGGATCAAAACGGCAAGTAATGGCCTTCGGGGAACCCTGAAGGAAAGCCTGCTGGATAATATTACCGGGGCTATCCGCGAAGACGATCAATCGCTGGTAAAGTTTCATGGCATGTACCAGCAGGATGACCGCGACAGGAGAGAGGAGAGAAGTGCTAAGAAACTGGAATGGCTGTATTCGTTTATGATCAGGCTGCGCCTGCCCGGAGGGCTGATGACACCTGAGCAATGGATCGGGCTGCATCATATAGCAGGTGAACATTCCACTGGAACTATAAAGATCACCACAAGGCAAACGATACAATTGCATGGAATCTTAAAATCGCATATCAAGCCAACCATCCAGTCATTTAATACACTTCAGCTGGATTCGATCGCGGCATGCGGCGATGTGAACCGTAATGTGACCTGCAGCGCACACCCCAAAGAATCGGCACTGCATGAAGAGGTATTCCGATATGCCGACATTATCAGCAGGATGGTGTTGCCAAAAACGCGAGCCTACTATGAAATCTGGCTTGACCAGGAAAAGATTGCTGAAAAAACAGAGGAGGATCCGCTTTACCAGGATCGCTATCTGCCCAGGAAGTTTAAGATCGGAATTGCCATTCCACCGAATAATGATGTCGACGTATTGACCAATGATCTCGGCCTGATCGCCATCATTGAAAACAATGAGTTAAAAGGTTTTAATATCGCGGTCGGCGGGGGATTGGGTACCACGCATGGTAATCCGAGTACGTACCCGAGGCTGGCAACGGTAATTGGATTTGTGGATACAGAGGAAAAGCTATTGAAAGTAGTCTATGAGTGTATAACCGTGCAAAGGGATTTTGGCAACCGTAGTGACCGCAAGCTGGCACGTTTGAAATACACCGTTGATAAAATGGGTATCGATGCATATCGGGCCGAGGTAGAAAAACGTTGCGGTTTTCAACTCGAAGCACCCAGGCCTTATAGTTTTACTTCCAGGAAAGACCATTACGGATGGAGATTGAATCATGAGGGAAAGTGGTATTACACTTTATTTATTGAGAACGGCAGGGTATTCGACAACGAAATGCTCGCCCTGAAAACAGGTTTGCTGGAAATAGCAAAGACTGGGAAAGCCAATTTCCGGTTTACAAGTTCTCAAAACCTGATACTTGCTGATATTGCCGAACAGGACAAGGCAGAAATTGAAAATCTGCTCATCCAGTTTGGTATGATCGAACATACCAACAATGCGGGTGTAATGCGAAAGAATGCGATTGCCTGTGTAGCGTTCAACACCTGTCCCCTTGCGCTGGCAGAAGCGCAGCGTTATTTACCAACACTCATATCGAAAATAGAACCCATCCTGTTTAAATTTCAATTGCAGGATGATGAGATTATATTAAGAATGACGGGTTGCCCTAATGGTTGTGGGCGATCTCCCGCGGCGGAGATAGGCCTGGTGGGTACAGCCTACGGGTTGTACAATTTATATATCGGTGGCGACAGGCTGGGAGAAAGGTTAAATACAAAATATAAAGACAGTCTTGACGAAGCACAGATACTGGAAACGCTTGATCAATTGCTCGGCGTGTATGCGGCGGAAAAGAAATATGGCGAAACGTTTGGAGATTTTTCTTATCGTAAATGGATTGCTAAATGAACAAAGGTTTAAAGGAAATCGTCCGCACGCAGGAAAAGCAGGGAAATGATCTGTTCCCGGTTTTTTTAAAACTGGAGCATTTGCGTTTATTGATCGTTGGTGGAGGAAAGGTTGGCCTTGAAAAACTGAATGCCGTAATTCAAAACTCACCCTTAACGCAGGTAAAACTCGTATCCCCGGAAATAAGTCCGGAAATCATACTGCTGGCTGAAAAGCATCCTAATATAACGCTTCAGCAGCGCCCTTACGAAACTTCCGACCTGGATGAATGTGATATAGCAATTGTTGCGGTAAACGATAAGGTACTAAGCGAAAGTATTCATGCCGAGTCCCGGCAGAAACACAAATTGGTGAATGTTGCCGACACTCCTGAACTCTGTGA
>JAEYVW010000077.1 GCA_023429365.1 Bacteroidota bacterium | reverse complement strand
TTGTCGATACAGCCGGTACAGGATTTGAAGAACAAAGGGGCAATGATGGCATCAGTTTGCAGAATAAAGGTGAACTGGATATTGCCCGCCAGTTGATCGAAAATGAATCAATACCCCCACCCGATTCAGCCTTTATATCGCCCTATTCCGCGCAGGTGGCTGCTGCCCGGGAAATTTTGCCCAAAAAGATGCGCGTAAGTACCATCGACAGTTTCCAGGGCCAGGAGAAAGACACGATCATCGTTTCATTAGTTCGAAGCAACGAAGATGGCGATATCGGGTTTTTAAAAGATTACAGGAGGATGAATGTGGCAATGACCCGTGCCAGGGAATTGCTTGTTGTTATCGGTGATAGTGCAACGATAGGCTCCGATGCTTTTTACAACGCATTTATTGCTTATGTTGAGAAACATGGAACCTATCGTACTGCCTGGGAGTTTGAGATGAATATTTAATACCTAATCCCAAATTCCCAACCATTATTGTCCGGGGAACTCTGGAGTACTATAAACCACGGCGGGCACGGAGAGCACTGCGAAAGCCGTTTTCGTGATAAAATCGGCTACGTAGAACAGCACCTGATGCGATTACTTCGCTGTGTCCGCAGTGTGCGCTGTGGTATCCTGACACATCGATACATTTCAACTACGGCCAGCAAAACTAAGAGTCTCCAGAAAAAAATAAGCAAAGCGCCTGTAAATGTAAAAGTCATAGATGCCGCGCGGGTCAAAGGTTCTGACAACTATCCAAGATTTTATTCCGGATAGCGATGATTTACAATTGATCTTTTCTTACCGGCATCCCGTCTCCCCGGCAAGAAGAGACTACCCCATTCCAAAAAAAGAGTTTGTCTCAAAAGTGGTTAAAGATAAAATTGCCGGGAAGGCGTCTTACCGGCTTCCCGTCTCCCCGGCAAGATGAGACAACCCCATTCCAAAAAAAGAGTTTGTCTCAAAAGTAGTTAAAGATAAAATTGCCGGGAAGGCGGTAAGGCGGGAAGTATTGATTTACTATTGATCTTTTCTTACCGGCTTCCCGTCTCCCCGGCAAGAAGAGACAACCCCATTCCAAAAAAAAATCCCTCCGCAATGCGAAGGGATTTTTAAGCTGGAAAGTTTCCAATTATTTTTTCCCGGACTTGTCATTTGCCAGTACTTCACCAACGATCTGTACTGTTTTGGGCTGATCGATACCGGCCAGTTTGATGATCACGTCTTTTTTGAATGGCCCAACGGTAGCAGCGTTGTACTGAACTTTCACTTTACCGGTAGCACCAGGATTGATGGGCTTTTCGGGTTTTTCAGGCACGGTGCAACCGCAGCTTGCAGAAGCGTTTTCAACCACGATGGGTTTGTCGCTGGTATTTTTTATTTCAAAATAGTAAGTGACAGGAACACCCTGTTTGATCTTACCAAAATCGTGTTTCTCGGTATTAAATTTTACAATATCATCCGATTTTGTTTGAGCCATGGCTACCAGGCCAAATACAAGCGCTGAGGCGAAAAGGGCGATCTTCTTCATTGTTATAATTTTAAAGTGTTTGTTTTTTTAAAAATTGTACTGCTGCATTGGGCGGAGCTGCACCTTCCGGTGCCTTCCACACAGTGCCTTTTATTTTCAATATTTTGGTTTGGTTTGTATTATAAGTGATCGTGATCGCTTTGTCGAAATAACCTTCAGCAGCCGCGTTATAGCCTACTTTAATCTGGGCCGTACTGCCCGGTGCGATAGGGTCCTTGCTCCACTCGGGTGTAGTGCATCCGCAGGTAGCCTGCACGTTGTCGAGCTTTAAGGGCACTGCGCCGGTATTGGTCACTTCAAAGGAGTAGTAAACAGGTTTTCCCTGGGGTATTTGGCCAAAATCATGCTCTAAATGACTGAATTTCAAAACTTCCCCCGCTGAGGTATTGCTTTGGGCCTGCGAGAAACTGAAGGCCAGAAGCAGGAGGACAAGGGTAGGTATTTTCTTCATAAATAGCTGTTTGAGAATCCCAAATTTACAAGAAAGATGGAAGATTGCAAACATAGGTTGCAGGCCCTGTCGGGCATTTTTTGCTAAAAACACAAATGGTTGTAATCTCCTATTTTTGCCACATGGACAATACTACTCCATTAACGATGCCAGCCGACGTAAAATTATCTTTCGATAAATTTCGCGACGAAGTATTGCGGGATTATCGTATTGCCTGTATAAGCCGGGAAGCCAGCCTCTTAGCCCGTAAAGAAGTATTGACCGGTAAAGCCAAGTTTGGCATTTTTGGAGACGGCAAAGAAGTGGCACAGGTGGCCATGGCCAAATTCTTCCAGCCCGGTGATTTCAGGAGCGGCTATTACCGCGACCAGACCTTCCATTTTGCCATCGGACAGTCAACAGTAGAACAGTTTTTTTCACAATTATACGCCGATCCCGATATCAAAAATGATCCCAACAATGCCGGGCGGCAGATGGTTTCCCATTTCTGTACGCCGCTTACGGATGAGCAGGGCGAGTGGGTTGACCTGGCGAATCGCATGAATATCGCCAGTGATATGGCTCCCACCGCGGCTCAATTGCCACGATCGCTTGGTCTCGCACAGGCATCGCGGCTTTTTCGCCAGGTAGAGACTTTGAAAAAAATGAATCATTTATCCGACAACGGCAACGAGGTTTGCTTTTGTACTATAGGGGATGCAGCTACTTCTGAGGGTCATTTCTGGGAAACCGTCAATGCGGCCGGTGTACTACAGGTGCCACTCGCCATTTTTGTATGGGATGATGGCTATGGTATTTCCGTTCCTAAAAAAATGCAAACCACCAAGGGGTCTATTTCCGATGCCCTGGCCGGTATGCAGAAAGAAGACGGTACCAACGGACTTAATATATATAAGGTAAAGGGCTGGGACTATGCCGGCATGTGTGAAGTGTTTGACGAAGGCATTCGCCTGGCAAGGCAAACACATGTCCCTGTCCTGTTTCATGTGGAAGAGATCACGCAGCCGCAGGGTCATTCCACCTCGGGAAGCCATGAGCGATACAAGTCACCCGACCGGCTGGCCTGGGAAAGAGAGTGGGATGGTTTGAAAAAAATGAAAGAATGGATCCTCTCCAACGCGCTGAGTTCGGCAGAGGAGATCAACGAAATAGAACGGCAGGCCAAACATGACGTAAAAGAACAGAAGAACCGGGCCTGGCAAAAATACCTGGAGCCAATTAAGTTGCAGGTCACAAAATCTCTCGACCTGATCAACGGCATGGCGGATAGTATACCCGAACAATCGGTTAATCTTAAACGGATCGCCAATAGCCTTTCGACAAACCGTGAGCCCCTGCGCCGTGATGTGATGAAAGCCTTATATGATGCCCTAGACCTTGCGGGTGAAAATGATAAGGCATTCTGGACAAAAGATTATTACAACGAGTTGCTCAACGAAAACAAATCGCTTTATAATTCTTATCTATACAACGAGGGTCCGAAAAGCGCGTTGAAGGTGGCAGAGACAAAGCCTCGATTTGCGAATGATGCACCCGTGATCAACGGTTATGAAGTGTTGAATAAATACTTCGACCAGCTTTTCGGTAGCAATCCTAAAGTGGTGGCGTTTGGTGAAGACCTCGGACAGATCGGTGATGTAAACCAGGGTTTCAGTGGCTTGCAGGCCAAGCATGGTGCTGACCGGATCTTTGATACCGGTATTCGTGAGCT
>JAEYVW010000031.1 GCA_023429365.1 Bacteroidota bacterium | reverse complement strand
TTTCAAAATACTGAAAATAAATAAGCCTGGCAGAAGCCAGGTTTTTTTGACTGATTCCAAAAGAATAAATTTCCGCAGATGTTTTCTGACTATAAGTTCACCGCCGCCGACAGGTTTTTTCGTTATGTACAGATCGATACCCAAAGCGATCACCAGTCTTCTACTTTCCCCAGCACCGAGAAGCAGAAGGATCTTTCGCGCCTACTGGTGGAAGAATTAAAACAGATCGGAATCGCTGACGCGCATCTCGATGAATGGGGTTATGTATTCGCTACGATCCCTTCAAATACGGATAAAAAAGTGCCGGTGATCTGTTTTTGCGCACATGTCGATACCGCTCCCGATTGCAGCGGCACCAATGTGAAGCCTATCCTGCACAAAAAATACCAGGGTGAAGATATTGTCCTGCCCGATGACAGGTCACAGGTTTTACGGATGTCAGATTACCCATATTTACAGACTCAGATTGGAAATGATATCATCACCGCGTCGGGCAACACATTGCTGGGTGCCGATGATAAAGCAGGCGTGGCTGAGATCATGGACCTGGCGAATTTTTTACAAACACATCCCGAAATAAAACATGGTGAAATTAAAATCCTGTTTACACCCGATGAGGAAGTAGGACAGGGGGTGGCACACCTGGATTTGAAAAAGCTGGGCGCCGACTATGGTTATACACTTGATGGCGGTGAAGCCGGAAGCCTTGAAAATGAGACATTCAGCGCAGATGGTGTAGTTGTGGTGATCCATGGTGTAATAGCACATCCGGGTTATGCCAGGGACAAAATGGTCAATGCGATGAAGATCGCCGGCCGTATTTTGGATGCATTGCCTAAAGACAGGCTTTCTCCCGAAAGTACCGAGGGTAAAAGAGGTTTTATTCACCCGGTAAGGGTAGAAGGTATCGCGGAAAAATGCACCATTGAATTTATTATTCGTGATTTTGAAACTGCCGGTTTAAAAAAGAAAGAGGATTTTCTGAGAACACTG
Source organism: Bacteroidota bacterium (assembly GCA_023429365.1). Lineage (GTDB taxonomy): Bacteria > Bacteroidota > Bacteroidia > Chitinophagales > Chitinophagaceae > Terrimonas_B. The sequence goes on along the minus strand of JAEYVW010000031.1, from coordinate 2,716 downwards.
GTAGAAGAAGCAGTCAGGGTCTATCCCACAGCAAGCTTTGAATTTATTGTGAAAGAGCAATACCGTAATATGAAGGAGATCCTCGATGTGCACACACATGTCGTCGATTATGCGAAAGAGGCGATTGAGAGAGCAGGCCTGGAATTGAAGATGGAAAGTATTCGTGGTGGCACGGATGGAAGTCGTCTCTCATTTATGGGACTACCCTGTCCCAACCTGTTTGCCGGGGAGCAGGCGATTCATTCCAAACTGGAGTTTGTGAGCGTACAGGATATGAACAAAGCCGTGGAAACTATGGTTCATCTTGTACAGATCTGGGAGGAAAAGAGCAATTAATATTGAATCTGCTTCATAGCTTTGTGCCGACACCATGATATTCTACCAGGATGTTACGTTATACGTTAATCTTTCTTTTGTTGGCTCCCGCGACTGCCCGGGCACAGGAGCTCCTTTTAAATGGTGGTTTCGAAGAAGAGAATATCTGTCTCGAGTATAAAGTCAACTGCGCACCTGAAGCCTGGCTTACCAATGCCATTGATGTCTTCAACAATTATTACAAAGAACCGGAGCGATGCTATGAAGGTACTCATTGCATGTCTGTGCAGGCAGGTTATGCCAGGGGTGGCTTCAAGCGTACTTTTATACGTACCCGCCTTCTTTGCGGACTGAGAAAAGGAAATCGCTACCGAATTGAATTATTTGTGAAATCCCCGCATCAGATCCTCGATAGCGTGGGCATTTATTTTTCCTCTACAGATCTTCTCTATGATAAACGTTCGGTTCATACTATCACACCGTCCTTATATTTTGCAGAGAGCAAGCAGGAATTTAAGGAAGATAGCAGCTGGCAGCAGTTAGTGTTAGAATACACTGCTAAAGGGGATGAATCCTTTTTAGCCATTGCTAATTTCTCAAAACGCGATATTACCGGTGCCACCGGACTTCCGTTGGAGAATAACTTTTTTGTGTATTTTGATAATATTTCATTAAGACCTGTCAATCCCAACGAAAAATTATGCGATGACTACCGGACAGCTATGGGAGAGATCTATGAACAGGATGAGCGACATGAATTTCTTGCCCGCAATATCCGGAACCGGAAAGCTTATCAGCCCGTGCCAGTAGTACTGCAACCCAACGCCATCATTCGGGTGGATACAATGATACTGCAGGAGATATTATTTGCAACAGGAAAAGCTGATCTCGAAAAAAACGCTTTCCCTTTACTCGAAGAATTCTGTAAAAATGTTGCCGGCAGAAATGTTGACTCGGTGGTAGTGGAGGGTCATACCGATAACCAGGGATCCGATGAGTTAAACAACCGGCTTTCTTCAGCCCGGGTTCAAACAGTTTTAAATTTTTTTGCAGGTCGGGCTTTTGTAAAGCCCGGCAGGATAGTCGCCCGGGCATGGGGTGAATCCAGGCCGGTATCTGATAACAGCACAACAGCTGGTCGTCAGCGCAACCGGCGTGTAGAAGTGCTGGTCTATATACGTGAGTAGCCGAGCCTGCGACAAAATTACTTTACCAACCCGATTCCAGTTTCCTAAGTATTATCTTTATTCCAAAACAAACTACCATGGATATTTCAAGCTTTCTTCTTTCTTATGGCTGGCTGATTGTGCTGGCGATTATTATTCTGAGCTCATTTTTTACCATCAACCAGGGATATATCGGTGTCATTACCATGTTCGGTCGCTACCGGCGTATCGTAAGGCCCGGTCTGCGAATGAAGATCCCGGTCATTGAGCAGGTTCATAAAAAGATATCAATACAGAATCGTTCGGTTGAACTCGAGTTCCAGGCTGTAACGCAGGACCAGGCGAACGTATATTTTAAAAGTATGTTGCTTTACGCCGTGCAGAATGAATTAGAAGAAACCATCAAAAAAGTGGCTTTCAAGTTTATCAGTGATCGTGACCTGATGCAGGCACTGATACGTACTATCGAAGGAAATATCCGTTCTTTTGTGGCCACGAAAAAACAAGCCGAAGTTCTGGGGCTTCGCCGTGAGATCGTAGAATATGTTAAAGTTGAAATTGACCATACACTTGAAGACTGGGGATATCATTTGCAGGATCTGCAGATCAACGATATCACATTTGATAAGATGATCCTGGATTCAATGAGCAAAGTTGTGGCCAGTAATAACCTGAAAGCCGCTGCCGAAAACGAAGGACAGGCGATGCTGATCACAAAAACAAAATCAGCTGAGGCGGAAGGTAACGCTATCAAGATATCTGCCGAGGCTGAGAAAGAGGCTGCACGACTCCGTGGACAGGGTGTTGCTTTGTTCCGCAAGGAGGTTGCGGCAGGTATGACGGAAGCAGCGGAACAAATGAAGCAGGCTAATCTCGATACCAATGTGATCCTTTTTAGCATGTGGACCGAAGCGATAAAAAATTTCGCGGAATATGGTAAAGGTAATGTCATCTTCCTCGATGGCAGTGCCGAAGGTATGGAAGCCACGATGAAACAGATCCAGGCATTGATGGTGAAGCAGGCAGGGACTGTGTAAGGTGGAAGTCGGGAGTAGTTAGTAGTTCGTAGTTAGTAGTTCGTAGTTCGTAGTTCGAAGTCGGGCAGTGTTGTTAAAGAAGTCAAAAACTTGGGTGCACGTCACAACGTAGCACCCTTTTTTTCGTTCTTTCACATTGTTATTCAGGGTTGTTGATAATATTTAAAAACGTATATATTCATCCTGGCTTACATTTAC
>JAEYVW010000504.1 GCA_023429365.1 Bacteroidota bacterium | reverse complement strand
ATCTGTTCCAGGATACCGGGGGTCCACTTGGTAAACTTTGCCGCTTTGTCGAAGCTTTTTTCAACAGCGGCAAAAAAACTGTAATTGTCTGACATGAATTCTAATTTAATTTTTCAAATGCAAGCGTAATCATTGGTTGATGGTAAAGTAGCTGAATACTATGCGCCTGCGCGAATCGCATCCTGCATTTACCAGGCTGTTTTTTATAAATTCCCTTTTTCAATTTTTGAGATCTTCCTGTCGAGTCTGACAAGATAAAGTACCAAACCGGCAAGGATGGTCAACATGACTGCGATCACCACATAAATACGACCGCTGCTGCGCATGGTTTCACCAATACCCGATTTACTAACCGGCTCCTGTGCCTGCACGAAAATGTTCACAAGCATTAAAAGTAACACCGATACCACGTAACGTAACTTATGCATGATTGGTCGATTGAATGGTAGCATATTTTTCTAATTAATTTGACATCATTTTTTCTCTGACCAGGCTCAGTCGGATCTTCAGGGAAGCGATCCATAACCCCAGCAGCGTCCAGCCGATGATCGCAGGATAAAAAACAATCCTCATCGAACCGCTGATATCATTCTTCACATCAAGTGCAGGGTTACCTTCATTTCCAGGGTGCAGGCTGGGCATCAGTCTTGGTAATATCCAGATGCATGGAAACAACAGGGCATAAGCAAATATGTTATAGACAGCGCTGATCCTTGCTTTTTTATCAATATCCGTAATTGAATCACGAAGTATGAGGTACGCAAAATATACCAACAACGCAATCGCGGCGCCGATCAGTTTGGGATCGCGGGCAATCGTACTGAAAGAATTATACACGGATGTGTTGGGATCGGCCCAGGTATATGAAGCCCAGATAGCTCCTGTAGCATATCCCAGTATGCCAAACACGATGGCTACAACAGCAAACTGGCGTGTGTAAATATCATACTTAAGGTCAAGGGTTCTGAGGTAGCGTATCGCGTTTACTACGGAAACGGTGAACAAGATCATCATGGCAAACCACATGCAGACATGAAAATAAAGATTGCGGATGGTTTCCTGCAACACGGGTAATTGCGGCACTTTTAACAGCAGGCCGGCTACAAACGTATAGACCAGTAAGAGAACTGCAAGTATTTTCCACCAGGACTTATACATATAGTTTTTTTCATTGGTCATCTTAACCGGGCAATTATTGTTCGTTAAAGTGGAGCAAAATTAAGGCGGCATATTTAATACTGCCTAATTTTTCGCAAAGTACAAATAAACCCACCGTGCTTTGATATTTTGGATGAAAACGATGGCAGTTATAAATTATTTTCAATAAAACCCCTAAAACAGTTTATTAACTGCAAGGTTCAGTCTTTCCATAAAAACGGGAAAAGGATCACCGCCAGCAGTATCACCATCAGGTCGAGCGCGATTAATAAAAGGATAGTGCTGGCTTTTATGGTCAAAACCGGGTTGAATGCCGCATTTGACAACTGCATCAGCAAAATTAGTTGAGGTAATATGATAGGAAAACCCAGTACGGCCATGATGGCTGCGTTTTGTTGGGCCCGTGCAGCAATTGCTGCAAGGAAAGTAAAAACCAGGCTGAGGCTCCAGCCGCCCAAAAGCACGAGCCCGATAAAAGCGCCAGCCTTTTCAATCGGGTTGCCAAGAAAAAGTGTGAATAGTACCAGGCTAAGCAGGCTCATCAAAAGCATGAGCAGCGAGTTGAAGAGCAATTTTGCCATGACAAAGTCTGCCGGGGAAGCTATCGAGTAGAAGTAAAGCATCCTGCCTTTGCTTTCCTGCAGGAAACTTTTAGCCACTGCATTTATACAAATAAACAGCTGGATCACCCAAAACAATCCATTCCACACCCTGCTTTCGGGGGCATCGATGGCCATGAATAAGACAAAAGTGGTGGCACCGATATACAGCAGGATACCATAAAAGCTGTACTGCTGACGGATCTCCAGCAACAGATCCTTTTTGAATAACGTATAAATATGACGGGGAGAAGCGATAGCTTTTGTTTTGGGCGAAAATAATGATTTAAGAAACGAGAATTTTTATCAGTTGATGTCCGAGTCGCGAAGCGATTGTTCAAAACCTGCACAACCAATTAGAGTTTCTCATAATAACAGACCCTGCATCTTGGTTCATATGCATCGGTGGCACCCAGCATCACCTGGTCTTCGTTGGGAATTTTACGGTACGAATAATTCGCGATATGTCCGCATTTTACGCAAATAGCATGGAGCTTGGTCACATAGTCCGCTTTTGCTAAAAGATATGGCATCTGCCCAAAGGGTTTACCAGTAAAGTCCATATCAAGCCCGGCAACGATCACCCGCACGCCATTATAAGCTAGTTGATCGCACACATTAGGCAACTCATTATCAAAGAACTGGGCTTCGTCAATCCCGATCACGTCAACATCCTGCGCCATCAATAGTATCTTTTGCGAATTATCAATGGGAGTGGACTGTACCGCGTTGGTATCGTGTGAAATGATCTTTATTTCATCGTAGCGTGTATCAATAGCCGGTTTGAAGATCTCGGCTTTCAGATTGGCGATCCTGACCCTTTTCAGTCTTCTGATTAATTCTTCTGTTTTGCCGCTAAACATTGAGCCGCATATCACTTCTATCCACCCACGGCGCTCACCTCGAATGTTGGGTTCAATAAACATTGTTAAGATTTAATTTTCCCGAATTGAAAAAACGAATTTTTTGGCAAACAGTTTGTAATTTTAAGACGCTGATTTTGTGGATTTGAACAGATTCACGGATCGTTTCAGGGGATTTGAGCAAACAATGCTGTCAGCAAAATCTTTTAATCTTAAATCAGTCCTGCCAAAAATAGCAAAATGGAGCGAATAGAAATCTTGATATCCAAATTAACCGAACAGTTCAATCAAAAGGCTTCGGCCGGGCAGATGCTGATCACCCTACAGCTTTTACAAACAGAACTGACATCCAAACTCCAGGAGAATAAGACCCTGGGCACTTCAAAAGTCTCCGTGATGATGCCAGCCCGTATGAATGTAGCTCCTGATCAATACGAAAAATATGCGCCTAAACCGGTTGAAACACCAACCACCAGGGAGACCAGGGAAAAAGTACTGGTAGAAGAAGAGTCGGTTTCGATCGTTCAGCAAAACGGTCAGCTGGATATGGTTTTCGATCCATTGGTAGAGATCCCGACACTATCACACCAGGTAAAGAACAAGAACGGCGAACCCGAATCCCTCAATGACCGGTTAAAACAGGGAGGCAAGGCTGAACTGGTGGAAGTTTTAAAAGAAACGCCGATCAAGGACCTCCGCAAAGCCATTGGTATCAATGATCGCTTCCTTTTTATAAATGACCTGTTTCGTGGTGATGAAGCCATGTATGAAAGAAGTATAAAAACCATCAATAGTTTTAATATCTACCCCGAAGCTGAATACTGGATCAGCCGGGAACTAAAGATAAAGCTGGGATGGGATACAGAACTTCCGGTGGTGGCTCAGTTTGATCAATTGGTCAAAAGACGCTTTTCCTGAATATATTCCAGGATGATCCCGGTAGCACCACGATTCTCCCAAACATATTTCTTCGCACTTTCACAGGCCTGCCGGTAGGCTTGCTGATCATCCAGTAAATTTTTTACTGCTTTCCTGCAATCACCCGCATTTGCTATTGGTATAGCGCCCCCTCTTTGCGCAAGTTCAATTGCTTCCCGGAATTTTTGATGTGCCGGGCCAAAAATGACGGGTTTGCCATAAACCGCGGCTTCCAGTGTATTGTGTATTCCTTTCCCAAATCCGCCACCGATATAGGAGATCGTTGCATACTGGTACAACTTTGATAAAAGGCCTATGACATCAATGATCATGACCCGGCTGTTTTGTAAAGTCGAGGCGAGGTTTTCACCTTCGAGATTCTGTATCCCGGTCCACCTGATTGCATCAGGAAAAAGTTTTTGCAGGGAAGTGATATGATCACTATGCGTTTCATGTGGTGCAATGATGAGCTTCAATTCGGTTCCGACTGAAGACAGGGTTTGATTTAGGATTTCTTCATCCGCTGGCCAGGTACTGCCCGCCACGATCACATTATTATTACGTGTGAAGTTCTCCATAAGTGGGATGGCAGCGGACTGTTCTGCAATTTCAACCACCCTGTCAAAGCGTGTGTCTCCCGCAACACTAACCGGATGAATGTTTATACCGGTCAAGAGGTTTTTTGAAACTTCGTCCTGCACAAAAAGGTGGTCAAAAAAGCTTAGCATCTTTCTTTGCAAACCACCATGCCATTTGAAAAAAACTGATTCTTTGCGAAAGATGGCGGAAATAAGTAATAAAGGTATCCGGCTCCGCCTGATCTGATTTAAGTAGTGATACCAGAACTCATATTTGACAAATATGACGAGTGCCGGTTTCACAATTTGGAGGAAACGCCGCGCATTACCTGCACTGTCAAGCGGCAGGTAGTGCACCCAGTCGGCACCTTTATAGTCCTTGCGGACCTCATAACCGGAGGGTGAGAAAAACGTAAGCAGGATCTTATGACCCGGGTAGCTGATTTTTAGCTTTTCCAGTACGGGTCGGCCTTGTTCAAACTCCCCCAGGGAGGCGCAGTGGATCCAGATTGTCCCGGCGTTTTTGTCTTGCGTTTCCTTAAAATCGGCTTCCAGCTTCTCCCAGATCCCTTTCCGGCCCGTTGTCCATTTC
>JAEYVW010000501.1 GCA_023429365.1 Bacteroidota bacterium | reverse complement strand
CTCCAAAATTGGTGAAAAAAATATGCCACCGGATTATATTCCTCCAAATTCCGGCAAAATAATAGCTCCTTCACGGGAATTTACCCTCCATTTTGAACATCAAACCCAAGAAAATACGACCCCTACCCTGAAATTTTTCAATCCAATTTCCAGTATCAATTATCCAGCATCCAGCATCCAGCACCAGTATCCAATATCCAGCATCCAGTATCCAGCATCCAGTATCCAGCATCCAGCATCCAGTATCCATAAAAAAAAAGCAGCACGGGAATAAAATCCCATACTGCTTTCCAATATTTTATATAATCGACTACTGGTATTGTATATAAACCGGCATTGGTTTTAAAGCCAGTATTTCTTTAGGCGTAAGCAGGCGGCCATTCTTCTTTGTATCATTTTTATAAAACACTTTGAAACCTGTGTATTCAACCGGCTCCTTGTGAATAAAGTGCTTGTAGGTACCAATCTTAAGTGGCGGGTGTCCCCAACCATCCATATCCATAACAAATTGTACTTCCGGCCTGGTCTTTATCTGCTTGTAGTTTGTTACCCCGTTTTGTGTAAACCTGTGCACGACCAGGATCTTGGGGGGAAGATTATTTTCCTTAACCAGTTTGGCCAGGTAATCCATAGTATAGTTAATATCAGCCGCGTCAAAACTTCCAACCACCTTGCCTGGTGCATGACCGGTTTTCATGGAAAACTCCGGGTCGATGCCGAGGTGCACATTGGGCATTTTCAAATATTTCTCAAGCTGTGGCACTTCTTCCTGCAACGTGCTATGTCCAACCTGAATATCTACAAAAACCAGGGCGTTTATTTCCCTTGCCATACTCAATACAGAATCAATCTGGTGAAACGGCATGCGCAACCTGTACTTCTTGCCTTTACCGGGTTCTATCTGGGCGGTGACGCCAATATAATGAAGCGCGGGAATTACCTCCAGCATAGAATCGGCTTTCTGCCAGTTGGCAACTTCCTGTTGCAGTTTGGCCAGCATTTCCTTACGGGGAAGTTCACCCAGGATACCCATTTGCTTTGAGTAAAGATTACCGTAAAACGCGATCACTCTTTTAGAAGGAAATGTGGATCCTTCCAAAGGCAGCGGTGTTTTTACCGGCCATTTACCCGAAGAATCACCATTTACGATGTGGGTCATCAGACGCTGGTATTCCTCGTCGGTCATCCTCGGTTCAGGTAAAGACTCCTTTTTATTTTCTTCGGTAGCAGAAACCATCCCCGAGGGTGTGGCGGCATTGGCTCCTGAAGTTGAATCACTGAACACGATCTTATAGCCACCGAATGCGATGGCAAAGATCAATATTAGCAATAAGCTCAGGAGAAGATAGCGTATATATGACCGACCGGTTGTTTCGGAGGAAGATACTGGATAGCTCATAATTTTGTTTTGATAAGGTATAATGACTATTATTTCCCTGTAACGTAAAAATAATGAAAAAAGTGTGCCGCCTTTTTAAGACCACAACGAAAACGATAAAGTCACGGGAAAAAAGAAATTTACCTCGTAAAACCTGCAAAATTAAGGACTAAAAAAACGGGGACCAGGAACCAGGGAAATCCTTACCCACGTCGCTTTGCGACTCCAGGTAATGCAAACATCCCAAATTCCTAATCCCCTATTACCACCCTGCTCACTTGCCCTTAGCGCTACTTTCCATTTGTGGAACTTCATTCCTAAACACAACAGTATTATCAAATACGTCGACCAGCACCGGGTGGCTTTTATCAATATCACCCGCGAGTATCCGCTTACTCATGGGGTTTACGATCTCTTTCTGTATTACCCTTTTCAGCGGTCGTGCACCAAACTGCGGATCAAATCCCTGCTCGGCGAGGAAATCAAGTGCATAATCGGTAAACTGAATATTGATCCCATTTTCGGCCAACAGATTTTTGAGACTATTTAGTTGAATATTTACAATCGAACGTATTTCTTTTTTCATCAGTGGCTGGAACATGATGATCTCATCTACCCTGTTCAAAAATTCAGGACGAATGGTCTGCCTGAGCAAATTCATCACTTCAGTTTTTGCCTTTCCGGTTGCCTGTTCCACATCGGCCTCAGTAATATTATCAAAAGCATCCTGGATCAGGTGACTTCCGATATTGCTGGTCATGATGATGATGGTGTTCTTGAAATTCACGGTTCGGCCTTTATTATCAGTCAGGCGACCGTCATCCAATACCTGCAACATAACGTTCCAGACGTCGGGATGCGCTTTTTCTATCTCGTCGAGCAATACTACGCTATAAGGTTTGCGTCTTACGGCTTCGGTAAGCTGGCCGCCTTCATCGTAACCTACATATCCCGGAGGCGCACCAACCAGTCTCGACACAGTATGTTTCTCCTGGTATTCACTCATGTCGATCCGGGTCATCATGCTCTCGTCGTCGAACAGGTAGTCGGCCAACGCTTTTGCAAGCTCGGTCTTACCTACACCTGTAGTACCAAGAAATATAAATGAACCAATTGGTTTCCTCGGATCGTGCAGACCGGCCCGGCTTCTTCGAATGGCGTCAGCTACGGCAGTGATCGCTTCATCCTGTCCCACCACCCTTTCATGCAGGTGATCTTCAAGATGTAGCAATTTTTCCTTATCGCTCTGCATCATCTTAGCAACCGGGATACCAGTAGCCTTGGCAATGCTTTCGGCAATATCTTCCGCATCCACTTCTTCCTTCATGATCCGGGTATTCTCACTAATGGCATTTAGCTGCTGGGAGTACTCATTGATGAGCGTCTCCTGTTCTTTTATTTTACCATAACGGATCTCCGCTACTTTTCCATAGTCGCCATTGCGTTCTGCCTGCTCGGCCTCCAGTTTCAACTGCTCCACTTTTGCCTTTGCGTCCTGAACCTTTTCAACGATCTCTTTTTCTTCCTGCCATTTCGCCTTAAAAGTGTCGCGCTCCACTGCCAGGTTCGCAATGCTTGTATTCAGCTCTTTCAACTTGGCTTCGTCATTTTCCCGTTTGATTGCTTCTCTTTCAATTTCCAACTGGCGTATCTGCCTTTCCAGGCGGTCCAGCTCTTCTGGCATGGAATTCATTTCCAGGCGAAGTTTAGCCGCACTTTCATCGATCAGGTCGATGGCCTTGTCGGGCAGGAAACGATCCGTTATATAACGGCTCGACAATTCTACCGCTGCAATGATCGCTTCGTCTTTGATACGAACATGGTGGTGGGTTTCATAACGATCCTTCAGTCCACGCAATATCGAGATCGCGTCTTCCAGGTCTGGTTCATCGATCATGATCTTCTGAAACCTTCTTTCGAGCGCTTTGTCTTTTTCAAAAAATTTCTGGTATTCATTCAACGTCGTTGCACCTACAGCCCTGAGTTCACCCCTTGCCAGGGCTGGCTTCAGGATGTTGGCAGCGTCCATAGCTCCTTCGCCACCACCAGCACCTACCAGGGTGTGGATCTCGTCGATAAATAGGATGATCTCGCCATCACTGCCCGATACTTCTTTAATGACCGCTTTTAAACGTTCTTCAAATTCACCTTTATATTTCGCACCGGCGATAAGCAATCCCATATCGAGTGCATAGATCGTTTTTGATTTCAGGTTTTCCGGCACATCTCCATTCACGATCCGGTGGGCAATACCCTCGGCGATGGCTGTTTTACCCACACCAGGTTCACCTACCAGGATGGGATTATTCTTGGTGCGACGTGAAAGAATATGCAATGTTCTTCGGATCTCCTCGTCGCGGCCGATCACCGGATCAAGTTTACCCTGACGCGCCATCTCGTTCAGGTTTTTCGCGTATTTGTTCAGCGCATTAAATTCCTGCGACTGTGTTTGAGAAGTAACCGTATCGCCTTTCCTTAATTCCTTTATTGCGGTCACCAGCCCCTTTTCGGTAAGCCCGGCATCTTTCAGCAATTTGGCGGTATTGTCATTCCCGCCTACGATAGCTAGTACCAGGTGTTCGGGTGTAATAAATTCGTCGTTAAATTGTTTCAGGGATGCACCGGCGCGCAGGATTACATTATTTGCCTCCCGGCTGATCTGCTGTGCAGGCTCGCCCGAGGCCTTTGGTAAACGGGCGATCATTTCATCCAGCTTTGTGTCAAGCAGGTTAAGCGTTACGTTATTCTTCTTTAACAGGTATTCAACGGGTGAATCCTGTTGTTCCAGCAACGCTTTTAAGATATGCTCCGTCTCAATATTTGGGTTGCCCGCATTAAATGCGAGCTGCTGCGCCTGCTGAAAGGCTTCCGCCGCTTTTATGGTAAAATTTCCTAAGTTCATATAATTAATACGATAGTTTAATTGAAGTTCACAAATCATAATCCAAGCCAAAATCACCCGTAACAATGTCATACAAACTAATTCAAAACTGCCTGAAAAGCAGTCTGATGGCCAGTTTCCTGCTAATATTGCAGACTGCAATTGCACAACCCGATTTCTCTGCATTGGACAGCGAAATTGAAGCCAGAAAGAAAATCCTGGGAAATGATTTTGCGGTGATGATCTGGAAAAAAGATGATACCCTCGTTTATAAAAAGGAGCTGGGCACTTTCAACAGTAAAACCAGTGCGCCTATTGCCAGTTGCAGTAAATGGCTGACTGCGGCTCTGGTGATGAGGTTTGTCGATGAAGGACTTGTTTCACTCGACGACAGAATTAGCCGCTGGCTTCCTGAATTCGAACGCTATGGTAAAAATTATATCACGCTCCGTCACTGCCTGTCTCACACCACGGGAATTGAAGAAGAAGCCCGGCTTCTAAAAAGGCTGGTTCAAAGGTCTAAGTTCTCTTCACTCGAAGAGGAAGTAAATTCATTTGCACGCAAGGAGATCAGGACCAATCCAGGGACCGACTTTTGGTATGGTGGCACGGGAATCAATATTGCCGGCCGTGTGCTGGAAGTTATAGGCAAGAAGAAATTTGATGTGCTGATTAAACAAAAATTGTTTAATCCCATGGGTATGCGTAAATCAAGTTTTACAAACCTCGATGCAGGACCTATCAACCCGTCGGGGGGCGCAACTTCCACAGCAGATGATTACATGAAGTTCCTGGTTATGCTCATAAATAAGGGCAAATTTAACGGCCAGCAAATTTTAAGCGAGTCGTCTATAGAGGAGTTAATGAAAATCCACACCCGGCAGGATCAAATCAAATATGCACCTAAGTCCGCCGCAGGTTTCAACTATGCCCTCGGCAGCTGGGTGTTGGAGGAAAAAGATAACAAGGCCACCGCCCTGGCAAGCCCGGGTTTATTTGGCACCTGGCCCATGATCGATTTTTGCAGGGGATATGCCTACCTGGTGTTTGTAAAAAACCTGTTGGGTGAAGAACGCGCCGGCGTTCACCTGGAAATGAAATCTGTTGTGGACCAGCAATTTCCCTGTCGTTAGAAACAGCTACTAATTCGCTTAGAAGGCTTTTTTCTCCGTTTCTTCCTTCACCAGTACCACCCGGTTGCGGTCGGCTTTATGCACCGCATTTGAAAATTCAACCAGGTCGGCATAGTCTTTTGCGGGGAAACGACCGCTTTTGTGTTCAAATGAGCGATAATAATAAAGCTTATTGTCACGAAACCTGATCGAAGCCTCATAAGTACCAAACTGGCTCTTGATAGCAACATCTTTAGGAATTGTTTCCGGTGTATATCCGGCTGGCAATTCAATCTCTACAGTATCGACATCTTTGTATTCAAAATATAGTTGAATATCATACTTACGTGTGGAATCGGGGCTTAGTTTGCTGCCCGATTTTGTCATTACATTTGGATGGATGAATAATCTTTTACCTGTAATGGTAGCATAGTTGCTTACTGTGATATCGAGTGTTTCGCGGATAAAGGGAATGGCAGATTTTTGTTCTTTGTAGTCAAATGAGTTGACATCGTAAGTGGGAAAATTCAGCTGCTCATGCAGGTATTCTTTTACTTTCTCCCGTGACAAACCATGGATCATATCATGAATGTCGTCCTGTTGCAACCCGTGATAACGATTATTTGCTTTGACTTTTAAAGTACCATTGGCTTCCAGGATTGCGGAGATCATCCTGGACTGTAAATTTTCCTCCATCGAATACCTTGGTGTTCTGACCATTTTTCCTCCGTTCTCATCAACCAGTAATGCTGGCCTGTCGGATGTAAAGTCGCCGAGGTAGCCCGAAGGCATGGTCTGGCTGGTGCATTCCAGCCAAACGGTATCCTTCGCAGAAACCGGTACACAAAGGATGACGTGATTAAATTGTTGCGACGGAAAATCCTCTGTAATGTAGTTGGCGTTTCTACCGGCGCGTATGAGTGCGTAGTATGACCTGATACCCACTTCCTGTAACATACTGTACATATAATTTGTAAGCGCCTTGCAATCTCCATATCCATTTGCGGCGACATCGCTTGCCGGAAATGGCTGCCAGCCTCCGATACCGAGTTGAATACTGATGTACCTGGTATTCTTCTGCATGTATTCATAAAGTCTCGCGATCTTATCCCTGGGATCCGAAACGGGGTCTGCAATAGCATGCACCTGTGTTTTTATATGCGCAGGCAACTGATCGCGTCCAGACTTCAGTGAGT